>JAGWRY010000371.1 GCA_028869495.1 Elusimicrobiota bacterium
CAGGTCGCCCTTCCGTTTCCCATCACGTCCGGCTACGACTCCGCGGGAGCGATCGACAAGAAGGACCAGCTCGTCTACATCTCAAAGTACTACTTCATCCAGAAGTGCATCGACCCTTTCGGGGGTTGCCCCACTCCGCCCTACGGAACCACGGGAAGCGTCTACGAGTTCGATTTCCAGGGCAACTTCCTGCGCACGATCACTCTCCCCGGCAACTCGGCGGCCAACGGCAGCTGCTGGCAGCCCCAGGTGATGACGGTGGACGGGCAGGGGGACCTCGACGTCGCCGACCCCGACTGCCGCCACCTCCTGCGCTACGGCTCCAACGGCGCCATGCTCAACGACGACGCCATCGGGGGGGACTTCACCCCTTATGCGATCTGGGCGGACTCGCTCGGCAACGTCTACAGCAACCAGTACATCTGCTCGACGACGGCCTGTCTGCCGGGCCTGTCCAAGTACGCTCCGGACGGGACCGCGCTCGCGCGGACGGTCATAGATTCGCAGATCAGCTCCTACTGGATGGGCGTCCTCTACGACGGTTGCGCCTGGGACGACCGGATCGTCTACATGGGCTCCAACGGCGCGCCGCCCCTGCGTCGCTACGTGCTCGACAATCCGCCAAACGTCCCCGCGCAGGAGGCCCCCATAGGGCTGACCGTCCAGCACTCCTCGTCGGCCGCCCTCTCCTGGCAGCAAGGCGGCGACCCGGACGGGGACGGCGTGCGCTACACGGCCTATCTGGGCTCCTCGAGCGGCGCCCTGTCGCCAGTCGGGCAGACCGACATGGCGTCCATCCAGAGCCAGACGCTCGACTTCGGCGCGACCTACTTCTGGCAGGTGAGCGCGCAGGACTACTACCTCGGCCTTCCGCTCATGGTCACCTCGGCGCCGGTGGTGAGCTTCAACCTGAGTCTCCTGAACAACCCGCCCGGCGCCTTCGAAACGCTGACCGGCAGCGGGCCCGTCGTGACTCGCTCGACCACGGCGGTCCTCAGCTGGGGGACCTCGACGGACCCCGACGGCGACGCGGTGACGTACTCGCTGGCGGTAGGGACCGCCCCGGACAGCGCGACCGTCGTTCAGGACTCCTCGGCCACGAGCTACGGCTTGGCCTTCCAGTTCGGCACGACCTACTACTGGCAGGTCACCGCGCAGGACGGCCTGGGAGGCGACACGACCACCCAGGTGCAGACGTTCGTGGCGAGCATCCTGGACACCCCGCCGGGCGTGCCTTCCTTGAATGCTCCGTTCATGAACGCGCCGACGGTCGCGACGATGCGCGGCGGCGTGTCGGTCACCTGGGGGAAGGTGACCAACGACCAGGGCGACCCCATCGCCTACACGGCCTATCTCGGCGAGTCCCCGTCGGCCCTGGATGCCGTCGCGACGGTCGCGCAGTCTTCGGCGACCAGCGGCGTCGGCGCCCTCGCGTCCAGCTCCGTCACGCGGCCCGCGTCGGCCGTTCAGGACCTGGGGGCGTCCGTCTCCCTCAGCTTGAGCGGCCTCGACTATTACAAGACGTATTACTTCCAGCTCGCGGCGCGCACGCCCTACGGCGACACGACCACGACGCCGCTCCAGAGCTTCACGCTGACGCCCACCGGGAACTTCCCCAAGGCGTACAACTACCCCAATCCCTTCAGTCCCGACCGGGGTGGCACGAACATCGTCCTCGACGCGCCGCCGTCGGGCTACGCGGGAGCGAGGCTCACGGTCTACTCCGAGTTCGGGTCCAAGCTCTGCGAGCGCGACCTGGGTCCCGTGCGCCCCGGCGTCAGCCAGTACGCCTTCGACGGGCACTGCGGCGCGGGAAGTCTGATGAACGGCAGCTACGTCGGCCGGGTCCGCTTCGAGGGCCCGTCCGACTCCGCGACATTCTTCCTCCTGGTGGTGCGCTGATGATCGGTTTCTATCTGCTTCGGTTCCTGATGCTCTACGTCGGCGTCCTGCCCCTTTACGCCCAGTCGAACCTGCTCAGCGAGGGCCCCGGCGCCGCCGCGGCGGCGATGGGACGCACGGCCACGGCTCTCGCGGCCGACCCCACCGCTCTGTACTGGAACCCCGCCGGGCTGACGGACGCGGGCGGCGCCGTCACCGGCGAGCACATGTTCCTGTTCGACGGCGCGCGCTACGACTTCGCCGGGCTCACCGTGCCCTCGCGGTTCGGGAGCTTCGGGTTCGGCGCGCTCCAGCTCTACCGGGGGAACATCGTGGCCCGCAGCGCCGTCGACGATCCGGGCAGCCAGGTCTCGGCCTCGCAGGCCGATTATATGGCGGGCTATGCCAAGGGCTTCGGCGCGCACTGGTCGGCCGGGAGCACGCTCAACGTTCTCGACTACGACCTCGCCGGCTACCGGGACCGCGGCTTCGGCCTGGACGCGGGGGCGAAATACCAGGCCGCCGCCGGCGACCTGGGCGTCCTGCGCCGCCCGTACTGGACGGCGGGCGCGACGATCAAGAACCTTCTGGAGCCGTCCCTGCGGCTCGACCGGGTCTCGGAGAGCTTCCCCCGGGACGTTCGCGCGGCGCTGACCCTGGGCTTCGACGGCTTCTCGCGGCTGTCCACGGCCACCGGCGACATCCACATGGACCGCGCGACGATCGGGCTGGGCGTGGAGCGGGTGCTCGGCGCGGGCTCCATGCGCTTCGGCGCGGGGCTCTCGTACACGATCCAGGACATTCTGACCCTCCGTCTCGGCGTGGACGACGGCTTTGCCGTGGGCGTCGGCTTCAAGACCAGCGACGACCGCTTCTCGGTCGATTACACGCTGGAAGACCGCCCGCTTTCGAAGAACAACCGCTTCACGCTGACCTATCGATTCTTGAACCCGCGCCGAGCCGCGCGGCGACCCGCCGCGATGATCGCGGACAACGAGTACGCGCACGCCAAGGCCCGCGCCGAGGAACTCGGGCGAGAGGATCTCGCCGAGGCCGACGCGGCGCTTCGCGACGGGGATTACGCCAAGGCGGTGTCTCTCTCGCAGCTGGCGGTTCTTCTCATGCCGGACGACGGGCGGGCGCGCACGCAGGCTCGGCGCGACGCCGAGGCCCAGCGCTTGGCCCAGGTGAAGGCGGATCGGGACAGCCTCAACTCGGCCGCGAGCAACAGGAACGCGGAAGGGTCGTACTTGGCTTTGACGCGCTTGCTGGCCGAGGGAACGGACGATCGCGGTCGGCTGGCCGCGCAGGCGACCGAGGTCGCGCGGCACCTGACGCCGGAGCAAGCCGTCGCCGTCTCGACGACGGTCATAGCTGAGGGCGAAGGTCGGGCCGGGGAGGCTATGAGCCGCGGCCTCGATGAGCAGGCGATCACCGTCTCCCAGTGGATGGTCGGCGTCGCAGTCAGTTCGACCGCCGTCGTGCAGGCCCGGAGCTTTGAGGTGCTCGTCGCCACCTCAACGGCGGCTCACCGCAAGACCCTCCAGGCGACCGTCGCGCGCCTGACGGCGTCGCGTTCGACCGGCAGGGCGCTCCTGGCGGCCCTCGCCTTCGCCCGCGCCTATCCGTCCGACCCGCAGGCGACGGCCGAGGTCTCGGCGCTGCGCCGCGCCTATGAGAGCCGCCCTGAGGCCTCGTTGACCGACCGTCTCTACGTACGGCGCCTCTACTACCTGGCCGCGGCGGCGTGGGCTTCGGGCGCGACGAGCGCCGCGAACACCTACCTGGACGAGCTTCGGCGACGGGACGCGGGGGACGAGGCCGCCGCCGCGCTGACCGACGCGATGGTCCGGGCGGGAGCGATCTACGAGACGTTCTCTTAAATCGGAGGTGGACAGTGAGCAAGAAGATGGCGGGACGGACGCTGGCCGCGGCGGGGCTCGTGCTGACGGCGGCGCAGGCGTTCGCGCAGTACGGCGGCAACGAGGGGCAGCTGAGCAACTTCCTCAACGGCTCGGCGAACTGGCTGATCACGATCCTGGGCCCGGGGGTGTTCCTGCTGGGCGTGATCTGGGTGGGCGTGAGCCTGGCCGCCGGCGACCAGGACGCCCTGCGCAAGGGGGGGTACGTCGTGGGAGGGGGTGCCTTGATCTTCCTGGCGCCCGCGCTGCTGGCGCTCGTCAAGCGCCTGGCGGGGGGCTTCTGAGGTCGGGCGCGCCGTACCAGAGCGCGGGGGAGATCCTCGCGCCCTGGCTGTCGCAGATGAGACGCAAGGAGGTGGAGATGACGACGACGGACACGCAGGGCGCGACCCTGCCGAAGATGGAGGGGGGCGACGCTCCGCTCCCGCTGGTCAACGACGTGCGGCTCGTGGGCAGCCTCATCAAGCAGCCGTTCATGAAGGACACCCGCGGCGGCGAGAAGATGGCGTCCTTCATGCTGAAGGTGACGCGGGTCTACTACAAGGCCAACGAGCGCCGCGAGGACCGCGCCTACGTGCCGGTGGTGGCGTTCCGCGCGCTGGCGGCGCAGGTCGAGCCGCTGGGCAAGGACTCGGTGGTCTCCGTGTCGGGCTACCTGCGCACCTGGTCCCAGGACGACGGCAAGTCGTACCGCTGGCAGGTGCAGTCCGACTCCCTGGAGGTGCTGGAGCGCCGCGAGCCCGCGCGCGACGCGGGGCGGGTTCCGTCGTCTGAGGAGGCGGCCGTCTGAAGGCGCCCGGGCCGGCCCGCGCGAAGTGGGCCGGCCCGGGCCACGGCCTCGCCATGGAAAACGTGAAAGTCTACCGGAGCATCAACGCGGCGGACCGCCTGTTCGGCCTGGAGCTGGCCGACGGGGCGGTTCTGCTCCTCGTTTTCTTCCTCGCCTTCACCTTCAATCGGACGGGACTTTTCGCCAACGTCCTCGCGCTGGTCATAGCCTTCGTGGGGTTGCGCCTCCTCAAGCGCGGCAAGCCGGAGGGCTACGTCCGCGACCTGACGCGTCACGTGCTGGCGAGCCGGTTCAAGGCGCTCTCCGCCTTCGATGACGGCGAGGCGGTTGCAAAGGGGGACGCTTGAACCGGATTGAACTGACCCTCACGAAGGCGCGCCGAACCATCCACGCGCCCAAGACCGCCAAGGTTGCTGAGTTCCTGAACCTCTGGAGCCTGCGGGACGGCGTCGTGCTCGGCGTCGACCTCTCCCTCTCGTCGGCGTACGAGCTGGAGATCGAGGACCTGCGCTTGGCGGACCCCGCGCGCGCAGACCTCTTCGAGGCGCAGGCGCGCAGCTTCCTCAACGCCCTGCCGGCCGAGACGACGGTCCAGTTCATCGTCCAGGTTCGAAGGGGGGATACCGAAACGATTCGCGAGTTCCGGGAAGCGAACACCTACGAGGGACAGGACGATCTCTCGCGTCTTCTCATCGAGAGGAAGTGCGCCGAGTTCGAGGGCAAGTTCCTCCAGCGCCGCAGGTACTTCCTGTATGTCACGAGCCGTCCGAAGGGCGGCGCCGTGCCGGTCTCTCCGCTAATCCCGCGGTTCAAGCCTGTCGTCGAGACCGCGGCGCGCGGCTTCGACGCGCAGAGGCGGCGCGAGCACGAGGCGCTGGATCGCGTCGTGGCGGAGCGCCTGCACAGCATGGGCCTGCGGTTTCGGCGACTGGAGTCCCAGGAGCTGCTCGACCTCGTCTACCGCCACCTGAACCCCGCCAAGCCGGGTCTTCCCATGTCGCGGCTGTCGCCGCTTCGCACCCTGCGCGAGCAGGTCGCAACGACGCCGGTTGAAGAGGAGTTCGACCACGTCCGCGTCGGGGACGCGTACTTCCGGGGGGTGAGCCTCCTGCGCCTGCCCGAGACCGCGCATCCGGGCTATATGTGGCGGCTGCTGGATTGCCTCTGGCCGGACTGCGACCTAGTCCTCAACGTCCACGCGCTCGACACCGAGGCCGCGGTCTCGCGCTTGAAGCTCAAGAACAACGTGACGCGCACGCTCGCTTTCTCGGCCTGGACCAAGAACTACGAGGCGGAGCGCAAGCACTTGGAGCTCGACGAGCTTCTGACCGAGATTCGCGCGACCGCCCAGCGGTTGTTCCGCTTCTCGCTGTCCGTGATCGTGCGCGCGCCGAGCCTGGACGGACTGCGCGACAAGACCTCGGCGGTCCTGGGAGCCTTCCACGACTTCGCCTCGGCCGAGGGGCTTTGCGACGACATGAACCACGGCCGGCTGTTCCTGGGGGCGATCCCGGGCCATGCCCGCCTCAACGACCGTCAGTTCTACATGCAGACGAACTCGCTGTCGGGCTTCCTGCCGCTGTCCGGCGCCTGGAAGGGGAGCCGCCGCAAGACGATGCTTGTCGAGACGCCCCTGGGCGAGTTGGTGGCCCTCGACCCCTTTGACCCCGAGCTTCCGGCCAAGCACGGCCTGGTCATCGGGACCACGGGTTCGGGCAAGAGCTTCGCCACGAATTTTATCTTAAGCGCCTTCCTGGCCTCCTCGAAGGACACGCATGTCGTGACCATCGACGTGGGCGGCTCGTATCGCAAGCTCTGCCGAGCCTACGGAGGCGAATACCTGGAGGTGGAGCTCTCGGAGCGCTTCGGCTTCAATCCCTTCCCGCCGAAGTCCGAGATCGCCCCGGGCGGCGAGTTCGACGGGGACGCGATCGCCTACCTCTCGCTTCTGATCTCGCGTATGTGCCTCAAGCCGGGAGAGGTGGTGGGCACGGTCGAGAAGGCCTTCCTCGAGAGCGCCATCAAAGCGGCCTACAAGGACCGGGAGGAGGCGACACTCTCGGACGTGCGCCGGGAGCTGGCGCGTCTGTCCGCCGCGCGGCCGCGGGCCAAGCACTTCGCGGATGCCCTGGAACTGTGGACCTCCGGCATGTACGGCAAGCTCTTCGACCGCAAGGGGCGGCTCAACGTGGACAATCGCCTCGTCGTCTTCGACCTCCAGAACCTCGAAAACCACTCCGACCTGCAGGCCGTCTACTTCTTCGTGATCCGCTCGGTCATCTGGGGAAAACTCCGGAACTTGAGCCTGCGCAAGATCGTGGCCGTCGACGAGGGCTGGAAGTTCTTCGACGACCAGGTAGGCTCCGACCTGATCCAGGGGCTCTACCGCACCGCGCGCAAGTTCAACGGGGCCGTCTTCTCGGTCTCGCAGTCCCCGCAGGACTTCTTGGGCACCAAGGCGGCCGGCGCGATCGTGGCCAACTCCTACGTGAAATTCGTCCTGAAGCTCTCGAAGGGGCACGAACTCCTCTCTCAGTTCGACCTAAACCCCGCCGAGATCGAATCGGTCCGGCTTCTCCAGTCGAAGCCGAAAGTCTTCTCCGACATCCTGCTCAAGTTCGGCGCGCGCAGCGTCGTGATCCGAATCGAGCCCGGGTCGCTGGATTATTGGCTCTGCACGACCGACGCCGAGGACCGCCTGGCCGAGGAAAAGGTCCGCGCGGCCAATCCCGGGCTGTCGGAAACCAAAATCCTGCTCAAGCTCGCCCAAGGTCGCCCGGCGGGCGCGGAGGCCTCGTGAGAAAGAAGCTCTTCTTGGCGGCGGCATTGCTTGTCCTGTGGCAGGCGCCCGCGAACGCCCTCATCTTCGACACCGCGGTCAACGGTCTCCAGTACGCCGAGGAGAAGGCCTACCACGCCTTCATGCGTCTGAAGGTCGTCGAAGAGGTCCAGATCCTCAAGCAGAACTACGACGCCTCGGTGCGCTACTACCAGGAGTTCCAGCGCCTCAACAGCGGCAAGGGCTTCTTCCACAACATCGGGGACATGCTCCAGACCGCCGGCGACCAGATGGCCAGCGACCTCGAGGGCAACATCGACCGCGACTTCATCCACACCTACAACACGGACACCTCCGTGGACCGCTTCTTCAACAGCATCGACCGCGGCATCGCCAGCAACATGAAGTACGCGGGAGACGAGCTGGCCAACGCCATCAAGGACCGCGATGAGGGCGTGAAGATCGCCCAACAGGCCAACGGCCTGTCGCCCAAGGACGCGGCGAACCTGTCCGCCAAGGCCGCGGGACTACAACTCCAGATGGAGGCCCAGCTTCACCAGGACAACCTGCGCCTGATCGAGCTCGCCTCCATGCGCCTGGCGGCGGAGACGCGGCGCGAGCAGGCCGAGAAGGGCCTGATCCAGAGCCTGCGCGACAGCGTCCAGAAGCGCGCGCCGGGCGCGGTTCTGCCTGCGGCAACACCGGAGGTGAGCCAGTGAGCGTCCTGCTCGACATCACGCAAATCCCGACCCAGATGGCGGGCCTGGCCGACGTCAGCCGCGTGCTGGCGGTCGCCGGTCTCGCCTTCCTGATCCCGTTCACGATCCTGGAGATGAACGTCCGCGCCCTCCAACGCCGGGAGTTCCCGAGCTACAGCGGCCTGATGACCCGCATCCTGGTCGTCGTCATGTGCCTCATCGCCTACTCGGGTCTCTTCGGCTTCATCCTGAAGCTCTCGCAGACGATGTCCTTCGCGATCCTGAGCGAGGCGGACTGGGGCAACTTCCTGACGAAGGGACTTCAGGGAAGCAACTCGACTTATCCGACGCTGGCGGTTCTCGTGAAATCGGTCACCTCGGCGCAGGAACTGATCCTTTTTCTCAGCAGCCTGCTCACGCTGACGGTCCGCGAGGTGATCGTCATGCTCCAGGCCTGCTTCCTGAGCCTTCTCTACGCCTTCGGTCCGCTCGCGCTCGTGTGCTTCGTCAATGAGAAGACGGGCCAGGTCGGCCGGGGCTGGCTCGCCGGGACCTTCCAGGTGGCCTTCTGGAGCTTTTTCCTGCGCCTGGCCCTGCGCGTCTGGCTGACGCTGGCCCCCTTGAGCGCCGCCGCGGGCGGGGGAATGTCGGACTACATCGGCATCCTGACGGTCAATCTCACGTTCTTCCTGCTGATCCTCGGCACGCCTCTCCTGGCCGCGCGGCTTCTGTCGGGTGAGAACCTGGCCGCCTTCGCGACCGCGGCCCTCGGCGCCGTCGAGACCGTCGTCGTCGCCAAGCAGCTGCAGATCGGGCGCTTCGCCAACCGGGAGATCGCGGCCTACGGCCGATCCTCGCCCAAGCAACAGAGGAGTTTCCTGCACCACCCCATCCCGGCCAGCATGACGCGGACTTACGAGATGATGTTCGGCCGCCGCAAGGCGCCGGCGCCGCCGAGCGAGGGCGCGCCTCGATGAGCGAGGAGGAGCTTCCGTTGGGCGAACCAGCCTACTACGAGGTCTGGGGCGGGCTTGAGAGCGCGAATCGGGCGCTCTGGATCGCGCTTTGGTTCGCCGTGACGGTGGCCTTGCTCGCGCTGGCCCTGGTCCGGGTCGAGCTGAGGCGCCCGCCCGTCGTGATCGCTCTCGGGGAGGACGGAAGGTCGAGCGTCATGGACTCCGCTCAGGCTCAACCGGCCGTCGGCGAGGTCGAGGTCCGCAACTTCCTGGCGCTCTTCGAGCGGTTCTACGTGGAACTCAACGCCTATACCTGCGATTCGGACCTCAAGCTCGCCTTCGCCATGATGACGCCCGACTTCCAGGCCAAGGCCGCGCGGATGCTCAAGAGCGCGGGCACGATCGAGAAGCTCAAGACGGAGGAACTGCAGACCAACCTGTTCTTGTCGGAGCTTCGAATAGTCCGGGACACGCCGGACATCCTGGAGTGTCGCGTGAAGGGCTATCGGCGCATCACCTCCTTCAAGCCCGGCGTGCCGCCAGGGGAGGTCGTCTTCGAGCACGACATCGTCCTGCGCAAGGTGCCGCGTTCCGAGCGCGCGCCCTACGGCCTCCTCGTTCAGGACTTCAAGGAGAGCGTCTTCAAGCAGACGGGGACGGCCGAGTGACGAGACTCGATCAATTCAAGGACCAATGGCCCGTCGTCGTCTTCGGCGCCGTCACGGCGGCGATGGTTTTCGGCTTCCTCGCGCGCTCCGGAGGCGAGCTTGGCCGTGCGCGCACGATCTATCGGCCTATGGCAGGCTTTACGGGGGACTTCGATGCGGCGTCCTCGTCTGGGAATTCGGCTGGCATAGGGAGAGGCGCCTCCGAAAGCGCCGCGGCCTTGGGACTCATGTCCGAGGCCGTGCAAGGCGCCTATCCGCCCGTCCAGGCGACCGAGGTCCTGCGGAGCATCTCGTCCCTCGTCCGACCGCGAAGCCGGCCACGGGAGGCGCACGTTGGACGTCATGTCCGTCAGGCCAAGGCCATCAAAGCTCCGCCGAAGAAATCCGTCCCGCCGCCCTCGAAGAGCCCGCCGGCACGGCCGGCGGCTCCGGCGGCG
Organism: Elusimicrobiota bacterium; assembly: GCA_028869495.1. Classification (GTDB taxonomy): domain Bacteria; phylum Elusimicrobiota; class Elusimicrobia; order UBA1565; family UBA9628; genus GWA2-66-18. The sequence continues at coordinate 10,132 of JAGWRY010000371.1, forward strand.
CCTCAGGACACCTGGGACTCGGTCAGCGACCTTTTCGATGCGGACCCGGCGGTCTATCCCTTGGCCAAGACGGCGGTGACAGGCGGAGTCGCCCTGCGCCTCGTGGGTTTGAGCCGCCACAAGAGGCGCTGCATCCTCAAGGTGGAGATTTCGAACGAGAGCCCGGATGATTTCTTCGTCAGGAGCCTGTCCGTTTCCGACGGCCGCGGCGATCTGGAGCCGGAGTCGTTCGTCCGGCTCTTCATCGAGGCCGGTCGGAGCCGGGACGCCTTCGTCGTCTTCGACGTGCCGCCCAAAGGGGCGCAAATCCATGCCGCGCTCAAGGAGGACAAGGAGAAGGGGCGGACGATCGCGCTGACCGTCCCGTATCCGTTCTGAAAATGAAGACCACCCTGCCGCCGTTGCCGTCTTTGCCGCCCGCCCCGCGCTCGACGCCGCCGGGCGGCAAGCCCGCGACCGTGCCCCTCTTCCGCTTCGACTTCCGGCGGGAGTACGGCGGCATCTACACCAACCGCCACGACCGTTTCCTCCTGCGCGAGGAACACGTGGCCGAGCTCAAGCGGCTGAGCGCCGAGTTCAACCGCGACCGCGTCTACCTGGCACCGCCGCTGAGCATGTCGGACGTGGTCAACGCCGCGCTGGACTTCGTCTTCGAGCACCCCGTCGCCCTCGTCCGGTTGAACCGGGCGGGGGAGTTCCGCGACGCCCTCGCGCGCGAGGTCTACCGCAAGGCTTTCTTCCACTTCGCCTTCCATGAACTGCTTCCTTAGGCTCGCCGCGGTCCTCGTTCTGTCGGCGGCCACCGTCTCGGCTCAGGAGACGGTGGTGACGCCGGCGTTTCAGACGCCTGCGCCGCCCGCGCCGCGGACGCCGCAGGCCTGGCAGGGCGTCACCAAGAAGACGCCCACCCCGACCCGCTACTTCCTGCCGACCGGCTTCACCTTCCCGGCGCGGCTTGAGAACGCCGTCTACTCGTACAACGTCCAGACACCGGCGATCGCGCTGGTCGAACGGGACGTGGTGTTCTTGAACAAGGTCGTGATCCCGGCGGGAACGCGCATCATCGGCACCGTCCAGGTCCTCAAGAGCCACGACCGCGTCCTCATCGACTTCCACACCATCGTCTTCGCCACAGGCGACGAGGTGAAGTTCCAAGGGATGGCCCTCTCGCTGGACGGGTCGGCGGGACTCAAAGGGAAGGTCGAGACGCACAAGGACTCGGCGGTCGCCAATACCGTCCTGCGCTCGCTGGTGAGCGGCACGCAGGCCGCGTTGGACGTGAGCGGCGTCAGCCCCGTCGCCACCCAAGCCGCCCAAGGCGTCGCCCAGGAGGCCGTCCAGTCGCTCGACACCCAGCGGCAGAGCGTCACAGAGAGCATCTCCATCGATGCCGACACCGGACTGCGGGTCTATCTCCCGGAGAGACTGGAGTTTTAGGGGGCAAATGACCGAGATCGACATCCAAGCCTTACGTCTTACGCAACAGGCTGTGCTGCGCCTCATCAACCAGGTCGCGGAGAAGACCGAGGCCAAGACTGAGCCCGAATTCCTGCTGGCGGCGGAGGTCGCCAAGCTGCTCCGCGTCTCGACGTGGCATTTCTACCACGTCTATCGGTCCTTGGGGTTGGTGCCGGATCGGCGATTCGGCCGTAAGCTGCGCTTCGAAAGGGGCCGGGTTATGCAACTGCTGGCAAAGGCACCGCGCCGCCGCGGCCGGCCGCCGAAGCGGTTGAACATAGAACCGCCGGAAGGCGGGTCAACGCTCGTTCCTATCAGGGGAAGTCATGGAACGATTTTAGGGGGAATCCGTAGAGCCTAGGTATGACGAAGAGGGTTATCGACGGGAAGCTGGAGGTGGACTTCACCTACAGCGGGCGCCGCTACAGGGGACTCATCCCGGTGGCGACCTTGGCGGCCCTTTTGACCGGTTCGGCCCCAGGGGAAGAGGATGCGAACCTGGGAAAGGCGGGCCCCGTCGCTTTCGATCGGTTCGTCGACGAACTCTATATGCCGCGGCAGGCCAAGCCGAACAAGAAGCCCGCAGCCTACGCGGCCGACCTCTGTTCCGTGCGAGCCCTCAAGATCTTCTTCGGCACGAAGCCTCTCCACACGATTACGAAGGGGATGCGGGAGGACTTCAAACAGCGGCGCTTGAGCGGGCTCCTCTCGGACGACGGAGCGCCGTGTTCCAATAATACGGTCAACCGGGAATTGTCGTGCCTCAGCCAGATTTTGGCCTACGCGGTTCAGGTGGACTATCTCAACGACAATCCCGTCGTCGGACTCAAGCGGCTCCCCGTCGTGCATCGGTCCATGTTCTGGCTGAGCCGTGAGCAGTTCGACAACAAGCTGATGCCCGCCGCCGCGCGGTCGATTCGCGGCGTCCATCAGGGGCTCTTGGAATTCGCTGCCTACACGGGCGGGCGTCTCAACGAAGTTCTCCAGGCCCATGCGGACGACGTCGATTGGGGTCGGGGCGAACTGCGCCTCCTGACGCTCAAGAGGCGTACGAACTTGAAGGTGCACCGATACTTGTCGATTCGCGACATCGGTCCGCGTTTGGAAAGCCTCCTGCGGCGCCTTAAGCCGCACCCCGAGAGCGGCTACTTCTTCACCAAGCGGGACGGCTCGCCGAACAACGACGACCACATCAAGCACGTCTTCCGCCTCATCGCCGACGCGGCGGGGCTCAACGACTATCGCTTCCACGACCTCCGCCACACTTACGCCATGCACCGCGCCATGACCCATGTGACCTTCCGGCAACTGCAAATCGAGTTGGGACACGCCTCGCCCCAGTCGATTCAGGCGTATCTCGACCAGGCGGTACGGTTCGAGGCTGGGCAGTCTCTTTTCTGCCGCGGGGCCTGAGCGAACGCCTCGCCGTCTTCCGCAGCGCGGGTGGAGAGGCTGTGCCGTTAGAAGGGTTCGCTTCTTGCGCTTCTCCCATCCGGGGACTTCGCCCAAAATCTCACCCTTGCGGTGCCCTCTGAATTGCCACTAGTCCCGGAGGGCGGACGATTTTGAGGCCAAACCAGGTCTCGAATTTCTTGTCGAGATGTGTGTCGAGATGAGGCCCCAAATCGACAAAAAACCGCAAACTCGAACAAAGGCGAGTTTGCGGTATTGGTCGATTTCTCGACGAGAAAACGGTGGTAGCGATAGGATTCGAACCTATGTAGGCTATTGCCGCCGGTTTTACAGACCGGTGCTTTTGACCGCTCAGCCACGCTACCGTCGACGGAGATTATGACATAAGGGCGCGCGGGCCGCAAGGCGGGGCGGGAGCTTCAGGCGGCGCCGTCGTCGCGCCAGGCGATCAGGCGCCAGTCGCGCAGCTGCGGGTTGGACAGGAAGAGCGTCAGGAAGTGCTCGGCGTGGGACGGGTTCAGGCGCATGGCCAGGGTCTCGAACTCGAGGGCGTCGGCGCGGTCCCAGTGGCGGATCTCGGGCGGGGGGGACGCGCGCACGCGGCGGCGCAGGGCGCCGGCGTCGCCGGAGCTCAGCGCGATCAGGCTCTCGCGGCGGGCGGAGTTGACGACCTCGAAGATGTTCAGGCGCTTGAGCGCCAGGGGCGTCGCGGTCATGGGACCAGTGTGCCCCCGGACGCGCCGTCCGCGCCACTTTTCTCCGGTTTTTTACCGCGAATTTAATCGGATAAAAGCGACGAATCTTCGCCGGCGGGGGGCGCCGGCGGGGCCATTTTTTATATCATCCGGCCATGACCGCCCCCGAGACCGACGTCCCGGCGCTCCGCTCCAACCTGGACCGCGACTCCGCGGAGTCGCGCGCGAACGCCGAGCACCACCGGGCGCTCCTCGCCGACCTGGAGGCGCGCCTGGCGCGCGTGCGCGAGGGCGGGCCGGCCAAGGCGGTCGAGCTGCACCGCTCGCGGGGCAAGCTGACCGCGCGCGAGCGCGTCGAGCGCCTGATCGACCCCGGCTCGGAGTTCCTGGAGCTGTCGGCCCTGGCCGCGCTCGGCATGTACGGCGACGAGGTGCCCGCGGCCGGCCTGATCACGGGGCTGGGCGTCGTCGCGGGGCGGCTGTGCGTGATCGCCGCCAACGACGCGACGGTCAAGGGCGGCACCTACTACGCGGAGACGATCAAGAAGCACCTGCGCGCGCAGGAGATCGCGCTCGAGAACCGCCTCCCCTGCGTCTATCTCGTGGACTCGGGCGGGGTGTTCCTCCCCAAGCAGAGCGAGGTGTTCCCGGACAAGGAGCACTTCGGGCGCATCTTCTACAACCAGGCGGTGATGTCGTCGCTCGGGATCCCGCAGATCGCGGTCGTGATGGGGATGTGCACGGCCGGCGGCGCCTACGTGCCGGCGATGGCCGACGAGTGCGTGATCGTGCGCGAGCAGGGCACGATCTACCTGGGCGGGCCTCCGCTGGTCAAGGCCGCGACCGGAGAGGAATCGAGCGCCGAGGAGCTCGGCGGCGGCGAGATGCACAGCCGGACCTCGGGCGTCGTCGACCACCTGGCCGAGAACGACGAGGACGCGCTGAGGATCTGCCGCGCGATCGTCGCCAGCCTCAACGCGCCGAAGTTCGAGCCCGGCGAAGGCGAGGAGCCGCTCTATCCGGCCGACGACCTCTACTCGGTCGTCCACCGCGACCTGCGCCGCCCCTGCGACCCGCGCGAGGTGATCGCGCGCCTCGTCGACGGCTCGCGCTTCCACGAGTTCAAGGCCCTGTACGGCCCGACGCTCGTCTGCGGCTTCGCGCGCCTGCGCGGCCGCGAGATCGGCATCCTCGCCAACCGGGGCATCCTGTTCCCGGAGTCGTCCTTGAAGGGCGCGCACTTCGTCGAGCTCTGCGACCAGCGCGGCATCCCCCTGCTGTTCCTGCAGAACATCACCGGCTTCATGGTCGGCAAGGATTTCGAGCAGGCCGGCATCATCAAGCACGGCGCCAAGCTCGTCCAGGCCGTCTCGACCGCGCGCGTGCCGAAGGTGACGGTCATCGTCGGCTCCTCGAACGGCGCCGGCAACTACGCGATGTGCGGCCGCGCCTACGGCGCGCGCTTCCTATTCACCTGGCCCAACGCGCGGATCTCGGTGATGGGCGCCGAGCAGGCGGCGACCGTGCTGACGATCATCAAGCGCGAGCAGCTCAAGCGCCGCGGCCAGGAGCTCTCCGACGAGGAGGCCGAGAAGATCGCCGCGCCGATCCGCGCGCAGTACGAGGAGGAGGGGCAGCCGTACTACGGCACCGCGCGCCTGTGGGACGACGGGATCCTCGAGCCCGCGCGCACGCGCGAGGCGCTGGCCTTCGCCTTCGCGGCCGCCGCGCACGCGCCGACGGCGCCCGTGCGCCGGCCCGTGTTCCGGATGTGATGGGCTTCGAGCACCTGCGCGTCGAGCCGGGCCCGGTCGCGCGCGTGACGCTGGCGCGAGCGCAGGCGCGCAACGCGATGAGCGCGCAGACCCTGGGCGAGCTCGAGCGCGCGTTCCGCGACCTCGCGAAGGACCCCGCCCTGCGCGCGGTGCTGGTGACCGGCGAGGGCAAGGACTTCTGCGCGGGCGCCGACATCGAGTGGATGCGCGCGGGCGGCCGCCTGCCGCCCGAGGAAGGCCGGGCGGACGCGCGCCGCTTCGCCGACATGCTCTTCGCGGTCGACGAGTGCCCGGCGCCCGTGATCGTCGCCGCGCACGGCGCGGTGTTCGGCGGCGGGCTGGGCCTGCTGGCCGCCGGCGACGTCGCCCTCCTGGCCGAGGGCGCCAAGCTCTGCTTCTCCGAGGTGCGGCTCGGCATCATGCCGGCCGTGATCTCGTCCTGGGTCCTGCCCAAGATCGGCGTCGCCAACGCGCGGCGCTATTATCTGACCGCCGAGGTCTTCGGCGCGGACGAGGCCGTCCGCATGGGCCTGGCCCACGAGAAGGTCCCGGCCGCGGAGCTGTCCGCGCGCGCCGAGGCCGTGATCGCCGCGATCCTCAAGAACGGCCCGCAGGCCGTGCGCGCGGCCAAGGCGATGATCCCCAAGATCGCGCGCGCGGAGCTTTCCGAGCGCGTGGACCTGACCGTCGAGACCTTGGTGCGCCTGCGCTCGAGCCCCGAGGGCCAGGAGGGCCTGTCGGCCTTCCTCGAGAAGCGCCCGGCCGCCTGGATCCCCAAGCCGTGAGCCGGCCGGCCCTGCGCCTGGTCGAGGTCGGCCCGCGCGACGGCCTGCAGACCGCCGGCGCGGCCGCGCCGACGGACGCGAAGGTCGCCTTCGTCGACGCCCTGTCGCGCGCGGGCCTCAAAGAGATCGAAGCCGGGGCCTTCGTCAGCCCCAAGGCCGTCCCGGAGATGGCCGACTCGGCCGAGGTCTTCGCGCGCATCGCGCGCCGGCCCGGCGTGATCTACTCCGCCCTGGTGCCCAACGAAAAGGGCTTGGAGATGGCCTTGGCGTCGAAGGCCGGGAAGATTTCGGTGTTCACGGCGGCGTCGGAGACGTTCAACAAGAAGAACATCAACGCGACGATCGCGGAGTCGATCGCGCGCTTCGCGCCCGTCGTTCCGGCGGCCCAGAAGAAGGGGCTGCCGGTGCGGGCCTACGTCTCGACGGCGTTTTTCTGCCCGTACGAGGGCAGGATCAAGCCCGAGTCGGTCGTCGACGTCGTGCGCCGACTCGATGAATTATCAGTCGATGAATTGTCGATCGGCGACACGATCGGCCGGGCTTCGCCGGACGACGTGCGGCGCCTGCTCGACGTCCTTTTGAAGGCCGTCCCGGCGCCGCGGATCTTCCTGCACTTCCACGACACGTACGGGATGGCCGTCGCCAACGCGTTGGCGGCCTGGAGCGAATACGGGATCTCCGGTTACGACGCGTCCACCGGCGGGGTCGGCGGCTGTCCGTACGCGCCCGGCGCCTCGGGCAACGTCGCGACGGAAGATCTGGTCTTCGCTTTCGAGGCCTCGGGGGGGAAGACCGGCGTCGACGTCAAGGCCCTGCAGGCCGCCGCGTCCGGGCTTTCCGCCGCGCTGGGTCGCCCTCTGCCGTCCAGATTGAGTAGAATACGCCTGTAGTTCCCGCCATTCCACGCGCCCGTAGTGAAATGGATATCACGACAGCCTCCGAAGCTGTAAGTGCAGGTTCGATTCCTGCCGGGCGCAAGTTTTTCAATCCTGCCGGGCGCACCGCTTTTCCGACGTCCTGACCGCGCGGCGCGCGGTCCGCTCCTCTAGGCCGGGTGGCCGAGGAGCTCCTTGATCTTGGCGCGGAAGGCGTCCATGTCCATCGGCTTCGGGAAGAAGGCGTTGGCGCCGACGCGCAGGCAGTGCAGGGCCTCGACCGTGGACTGGCGGGCCGTGCAGACGACGATCGGGATGTGCTTGAGGTCCGGGTGCTGGCGCACCGCGGCGATGAAGTCGAGCCCCGACATGCGCGGCATCGCGAGGTCGGCGACGATCAGCTGGGGGCGGCCGCTGGCCGCGCTGGCCAGGCCGACCTTCGCGTCCTCGGCCTCCAGGACCTCGTAGCCGTCCTTGGCCTCGAAGTAGGTCTTCAGGAGCTGGCGGAGGTCGGGGTCGTCGTCGACGACGAGAAGGCGCGTGCGCGAGGTCATGGAGATTACCAATAGTCCGAAGTGACGATAATTATGTCATATCGGCGCGCGAAATCAAGGCCCGGGCGCGTGACTTCGGTTCCGCCCCCGCGCGGCGGCCTTCGAGGGAAGCTGTTACGGGACGGAAAAAAGACGGTGTTTTCCGGTAAAAAGACGGTTGCGCCCACTTGCGCGCGGGGGGCTTCGGACCTATACTCGAGGCATGACGCGCAAGGTCAAGACGGCGGCGGAGTGGCTCTCCGAGGCGATCGAGACGGCGTGCGGCTGGGCGCTCGGCGCGACGCTGATCTACGCCCTGCTCTTCACGAACCTGAGCGGCAACGGGCGGCTCTGGGACGCGATGAAGGGCTACCTGCAGGACCAGGAGGCGCAGGCGACCGCGCCCCGGCGCGTCGTGACCACGATCGCGCGCGTGGTGCCGCCGGCGACCGGCGACGAGCTGGCGCGCGAGCAGGACCGCATGCTCTTCGTGCCCGAGGCGCCGAACAAGCCGGTCGTGGTCGCGGCGCTCGCCGCGCATCAGCCGCGCCCGTCGGCCGCGCTGACCGACGCTCCGGCCGACAAGGGCGCGTCGGCGGGCTCGAACTGGGAGGTCCACCTGAAGGGGAGCCTGCCCGCCTTCTCGATCTACGGCGACGGCGAGCAGCGCAGCTCCGCCGTCGCGCGCGTCGGGAGCTATTCGGCGCCGGCGGCGGCCGAGGCGGTCGCGGCGCCGACGCCGTCCGTCGCGGGCTCGGCCTACCGGTCCGGCTTCGCGGCGGCCGCGCGCCCCGGGATCGGCGACCACGTCTCGAACGTCTCGGGCGGGATCTCCGACGGCGTGCGCAACTTCAAGTAGGCGCCCGGACGGGCGCCGCTACTTCGCGGGCGGGACGAAGGGGACCGCGAAGTCCTTGCCGGTCAGCGCGACCTTGACGACGCGCGCCGCGGGCAGGCGCAGGCGCTCGTCGGAGTTCTTGCGCATCACCTCGACGTAGGGCTCGCCGCTCATCGGCGCGAGCTCGCGGTTGAACAGGAAGCCTTCGAGCGCGCTCCCGTCGTCGAGGGTCAGCGTCACGTGGCCGCGGTAGTCGTAGGCGGCCTCGATCTGGGCGGCGACGTCTTGGGCGAGGGTCATCGGGGTCTCCGTGCGGGTCAGGCGATCAGGGAGGTCAGGCTCTTGACCGCCTCGTCCCAGTCTCCGTCGGCGGCGCCGCCCTGCGCGAAGTCGGCGCGCCCGCCGGCCGAGCCGCCGCGCGCGGCGGCGAAGGCCTTGGCGATCCGGGCCGCGTCCACGCCCTTGGCGGCGAGGTCCGGGGTCGCGGCGAGGACGAAGCTCAGGCGCCCGGCGCCGGGCGCGGCCAGGAAGACCAGCCCCGAGCCGACCTCGCCCTTCAGCTTGTCGGACAGCCCGCGCAGGCTCTTCGGGTCGGCGCCGTCGAGGCGCTGGACGCAAATCTTCACGCCGTTGACCTCCAGCACGGTCTTGCCCGCTTCGGCGCGCGCGGCGAGCGTCTGCGCGTTGAGCTGGGCCAGGCGCGACTCCAGCTGCTTGAGCCCGTCCTGCGGCGAGAGCTTTCCGCCCAAGGCCTGGATCCGGGCGGCGAGATCGCGGCGCTTGGCCTCGGCCTCGGCGGCGGCCTTCTTCTCGGCGGCCTTGAGCTCGGCGGCGTGCTCCTCGACCGCCCGGCCGGCCAGCGCCTCGAGGCGGCGCACGCCGGCGGCGGCCGACGACTCCTTGACGATCTTGAAGGCGAGGACGTCGGCGGTGTTGGACACGTGCGTGCCGCCGCAGAGCTCCAGGCTGAAGCGGTCCTTCGGGTCGGCCCAGCCCTTCGCGCCGACGAGCAGGAAGCGCGGGGCCGGCCCGTAGTCCTCGCCGAGGAGGGTCGTCGCGCCGAACTCGGCCACCTTCGCGACCGGGTGGACCTTCGGGGTCACCGGGTGCGCGGCCTTGATCTCCGCGTTGACCAGGCGCTCGACCTCGGCGATCTCGGCCGGGGTCATCGCCTTCGGGTGCGTGAAGTCGAAGCGCAGCTTGTCGGGGCCGACGTAGGAGCCGGCCTGGCGGACGTGGGGCCCGAGCACGCGCTTGAGCGCCTCGTTCATCAGGTGGGTCGCCGTGTGGTGCGGCATGATCCGCGCGCGGCGCTCGGCGTCCACGCGCGCGACCAGCTCGGTGCCGACCAGCAGGCGCACGCCGCCCTCCAGCAGGTGCACGAACACGCCGGCCTGCTTCTGCGTGTCGGCCACGCGCGCCAGCACGCGCGAGCCGTCGGCCGCGAGCAGGTCGCCGGTGTCGCCGACCTGGCCGCCGCCCTCCGCGTAGAACGGCGTGCGGTCGAGGACCGCCAGGCCGGGCGCCGAGGCGACGACCGTCGCGCGGCACTCGAGGGCGTCGTAGCCGGCGAAGTCGGTCTTCGGCGCGGCCGAGGCGACCGCGAAGAGGTCCGTCTCGCCGGAGCCCTTCCAGGACGCGCGCGCGGTGTCCGCGGCCTTGGCCTGGGCGTCCTTGAAGCCGGGCTCGTCGACGGCGACGCCGGCCTGCGCGCAGATCTCCTTCGTGAGCTCCAGCGGGAAGCCGAAGGTCTCGTAGAGGCGGAAGGCCTGCGCGCCGGGGAGGTTCGGGCCGGTCTTCTCCAGCAGCTTGCGCAGCTCGCCCGAGCCTTCGCGCAGGGTCTCGCGGAACTTGGCCTCCTCGGTCCTCATCACGGTGCGGACCTGCTCGACGGCGGACTTCAGCTCCGGGTAGCCGGGCGCGAAGATCTCGACGGTCGCGGGGACCAGCTCGTGCAGGAACGGCTCGTCGCGGCCCATCAGCTGGCCGTAGCGCGCGGCGCGGCGCACCAGCCGGCGCAGGACGTAGCCGCGCTCGACGTTCGACGGGACGATGCCCTCGGCCATCAGCATCGTCGCCGCGCGGCTGTGGTCGGCGATCACGCGGAAGCCCAGCGCGTTCTTCGGGTCCCCCGGGTCGGCGTTCAGCAGCGCGGCGGCCTTCGCGACGATCGGGGAGAACAGGTCGGTCTCGAACGGGGACTTCCGGCCCTGCGCCACGAAGGCCAGGCGCTCGAGGCCCATGCCGGTGTCGATGCAGGGCCGCGCCAAGGGCGCGAGCGAGCCGTCGGCCTGGCGGTCGAAGCCGGTGAAGACCAGGTTCCAGATCTCGAGGTAGCGGTCGCCGTCGCCGCCGACGACGTCCTCGGGGCCGGAGCCGAACCCGGGGCCGAGGTCGAAGTAGATCTCGGAGCAGGGGCCGCAGGGGCCGGTCGGGCCCATGTTCCAGAAGTTGGTGTCCTCGCCGAGCTTGACCGCGGGGTTCGGGCAGCCGACCTTCTTCCAGAGCGCGACGGCCTCGGCGTCGTCCTCGAAGACGGTCGGGTGCAGGCGCTTCGGGTCGAGGCCGACCTCCCGCGTCAGGTACTCCCAGGCCCAGGCGACGGCCTCATCCTTGAAGTAGTCGCCGAAGGAGAAGTTGCCGAGCATCTCGAAGAAGGTCAGGTGGCGCAGCGTGGTCCCGACGCGCTCGATGTCGGTCGTGCGGAAGCACTTCTGCGCGGAGGTCGCGCGCGACAGGTC
>JAGWRY010000038.1 GCA_028869495.1 Elusimicrobiota bacterium
CGCGCCGGCAGGGCCGGTCCGCCGCCGCCGGCCGACAGGCGCCGCTCGAGCGCCTCGAGGCGCTCGACCCAGGCGCCGAGGTCCTGCGCGGACTCGAGGGCCGAGAAGAGGCCGAGCTCCAAGGCCAGCCGCGGCGAGTCGCCGAAGCGCAGCTCCTCGAGCGCGCGGTTGAGGCGCCGCAGCAGGAAGCCCAGGGCCTCGGGCGTCGCGTCGGAGAGCGCCTTGGACCAGGCCGGGTCGGCCGCGCTCCCGGCGCCGAGCTTCTCGAGGTAGACCGCCTCGAAGGCCGCGCGCAGGTCCTTCAGGAACTGCGCGGGCTCGACGCCCTCCTCGTAGACCTTTTTGAGCCAGCCGGCCAGCGCCTTCGCGTCGCGCGACAGGAGGGCCCGCGCGGCGCCCATCAGCATCTCCGCCGGCACGAAGCCGAACATCTCGCGCACGGCCGACAGCTCGACCTTCCCCTCGCCGACCGAGCGGCACTGGTCGAGCAGGCCGACCGCGTCGCGCAGGGATCCCTCGGCCGCGCGCGCCAAGAGCGCGAGAGCCTCGGGCTCGACGGCGATCTTCTCCTTCTTGGCGATCGCGGCCAGGTGCGAGGCCAGCAGGTCCGGCTCGACCGGGCGGAACTTGAAGCGCTGGCAGCGCGAGGCGATCGTCGCCGGGACCTTGTGCGCCTCGGTCGTCGCCAGGATGAAGACGACGTGCGGCGGCGGCTCCTCGATCGTCTTGAGCAGGGCGTTGAAGGCCGCGCCCGAGAGCATGTGCGTCTCGTCGATGATGAAGACCTTGTAGCGGTCGCGGTTCGGGGCGAGCGCGACCGTCTCGATGATCACCTCGCGCACGTTGTCGACGCCGGTGTGCGAGGCGGCGTCCATCTCCAGGACGTCGAGGCAGGACGAGGCCGCGATCTCGCGGCACGCGACGCAGGTCCCGCAGGGCTCGGCCGTCGGGCCCTTCTCGCAGTTCAGGGCCTTGGCGAGGATGCGAGCGGTCGTCGTCTTGCCGCAGCCGCGCGGGCCGGTGAACAGATACGCGTGGTGGACGCGGCCCGCGGCCAGCGCGTTCTTCAGCGTCTGCGACACGCCGGGCTGGCCGACGAGCTCGTCGAAGCCCTGCGGGCGGTGCTTGCGCGCGAGGACCTGGTGCGCGGACTTCTCCTTCGCGGCGTCCTTGCTCACGCGTCCCCCCCGCCTTCCAGGCTGATCGGCCCCGGGCCCAGCGCGATCACGTGCAGGAGCCCGCCCAGGATCGCCAGGTTCTTCAAGAGCTGGATGCGCTGGTCCGGCGCCGTGTGGAAGATCCACGTCGCCGCGATCAGGAAGACCGACAGCGCGGCCGCGCCCCAGCGCGTCCGGTAGCCGAGGATCAGCGACACCGAGCCCAGGGACTCCACCGCGATCGCCGCGACGCAGAAAAAGGTCACCGCGGGCATCCCGGCGGCCTGCATGTACCGCAGGGTGCCGTCGAAGTTCGTGATCTTGCCGAACGCCGAGGCCAGGAAGATGATCGCGATGAAGAGGCGCCCCGCCAGGGCGAGGACGTCGTCGATGTTCACCTCGGGATGATACCAAAGGCCGGGCGCGAGGCGTCAACCGGCGCCCCTTCCATAATGAGGGCCCATGACCTATACTGTCGCCGTGACCCTCCGCGCGCGGCTGGCCGCCCTGCTCGTCCTGCTCGCGGCCGCCGCGCCCGCGGCGGCGGGACCGGGACCGATGCTGTGGCAGGAGCGCTACTTCTGGGACGCGCTCCTGACCGCGCGCGACAAGCTCGCGCGCCAGCAGAGCGACCCGATGATGATCCCGGTGATGAACGCGATCGCCGGGCAGATCGCTCAGCAGGTCGCCAACCTGAAGCAGATCGACGCGTACGTGAAGGCGCAGTCGGCGAACCTGCGCTACGCGTACGGCCAGCCCGACCCCCAGCCGAGCCTGGCGACGATCCTGGGCAACTTCAAGACGCTGACGACGGGCGCCGACCAGGTCCGCCAGAACCTGTACTACCTGACGGCGCGCGAGCGCATGGCCTCCTCGCAGGCCCTTCAGGACCAGGGCATGTACAAGGCGGGGCTCCTGATCCTCGGCCAGATCCAGCAGCTCCAGCTGACGCTGAACGCACTGTACTACGACACGCTCGCCGTGCGCAACCTCGTCCTGCAGAACCGCTGGGCCGAGGACCGGTTCTTCGTGCACGAGGCCGACGGCCTGATGCGCGCGGTCGTCTACGTGCAGGACTCCGTCTTCGCCGTCTACAACGCGGGCTACGACCTGACGATCCGATGCCGCTAGATGCTTTAGGCCATTCCTCCGCGCATCTGCGCCGCGCGCGAAGCGTCGCGGCGGCTCTCCTCGGCGCCGTCCTGGCGCTCCCGGCTTCCGCCGCGAAGCCGCGGCCCGCGTCGCGGCCCCGCCCCGCCCGGATCGTCCACCTCAAGACCCGGGACGGCTGGACGCTGGAGGCCGCCTACCGGCCGCCGCGGCGCGGCGGGGACGTCGTCGTCCTCGCGCACGGGCTGGCCTCGTCCTACCTCGAGTGGGACGCGCTGACGCCCCTGCTGGCCGAGAAGGGCGTCGGCACGCTCGCGATCGACCTGCGCGGCCACCACGACAGCCTGTCGGGTCCGCGCGGCCGCGAGACCTTCGAGGACTTCGACGCCGTCGGCGAGTGGCCGCGCGCGGTCGAGGACCTGCGCGCCGCGGCCCGCTGGCTGGAGGCGCGCGGCGTCCCCGCCTCGCGGATCGCCTTCGGCGGCGCCTCGATCGGCGCCAACCTGGCCGCGCTGGCCGCCGACGAGAGCCCGAAGGCGCCGTTCCTCCTCCTGCTCTCGGCCGGCCCCGTCTATCACGGCCTCGAGCTCAGGCTCCGCCCCGGCCTGCGCACGCTGGCCGGCGCCTCGCCGGGCGACCCGTACGCCTACCAGGTCCTGCGCCCGCTGTCGCAGATCCCCGGCGTCGCGGTCTTCTCGGCCCCCGCCGGGCACGGCGTGCAGATGTTCGACGACAAGAAGACCCTCGACCGCGTCGCGGATTGGATCGCGGACTCCGCGCGGCCGAAGCCCCGGGACGTCGCCGGGAAGCGGCGCTGAGCGCCGTTCACAACCGCGACACCACGACGCCCGGCCTCTTTGTTACACTGGGACCGTGACCGATCCCGGCCGGCTGTTCATGTTCGGCGTCTACGGGACCAAGCCCTCGCGCCGGACCGTCTCCCTCTTCAAGGCGACGGGCGCGACCGGCGTCCTGCTCCTCGGCCGCAACATCGAGACGCCGGCGCAGACGAAGGCCTTCGTCGCGGAGCTCGAGCAGAGGCTCGGGCGCCCGCTCCTCGTCGCCGTCGACCACGAGGGCGGCTGGGTCCTGCGCTTCAAGTCCGGGGTCACCGCCTTCCCGGGCAACGCCGCGCTCGGCCGCGCGCGCGACCCGAAGCTCGCCTACGAGACCGGGCGCCGCATGGCCGAGGAGCTGGCCCCGCTCGGCATCCGCATGAACCTGGCCCCGGTCGTCGACGTCGCGACGTCCGACTACAACCCGGGCATCGGCATCAGGTCCTTCGGACCTGATCCAAAACTGGTCGGCCGCCTCGGCGCGGCCTTCGCGCGCGGACTGCAGGACCACGGCGTGTCGGCCTGCGCGAAGCACTTCCCCGGCAAGGGCGCCGCGACCGTCGACGCGCACGTGGACCTGCCGACGATCCGCCTGTCGCGCGCCGCCTACGAGCGGACGCACCTGCCGCCGTTCGCGGCCCTGATCGAGGCCGGCGTCGACGCGGTGATGACCTCGCACGCGCGCGTGCCCGCCTTCGACCGCGCGGCCCCGGCGACCTTCTCGTCCAAGATCGTGCGCGACGTCCTGCGCCGCCGCCTCGGCTACGGAGGCCTCGTCGTCAGCGACGACCTGTGCATGGGCGCGATCACGCACCGCTGGCCGGTCGCCGAGGGCGCCCTGCGCTGTCTCGACGCCGGCCACGACGTGCTGATGATCGCCCACGACGAGCAGGGCATGCGCGACGCCGTCGAGCTGCTGCGCGCCGCCGGGCCCGACGAGGAGCAGGTCGCCGCGGCCGACGCGCGCATCGCGCGCCTCCTGCGCCGCCGCCGCGCGCGCCGCGCGC
>JAGWRY010000372.1 GCA_028869495.1 Elusimicrobiota bacterium
CTGGGGGCGCGTCGCGATCACGACCGCGATCGCGTCCCCGGCCGCGCTGGTCGGGCCCGCGACCTCCTTCGCGCCGGGCGACCTGCCTCTGCCGGTCTTCCCCGAGAAGCTCGTCTACGCGGTCTCCTGGGGCCTGCTCTCGGTCGGGGAGGCGACGCTCGGCGTCGACAAGCTCGTGATGTTCAACGGACGCCCGGCCTACCACATCGTCAGCACGGCGCGCTCGAACGGCTTCTGCGACACGTTCTACAAGGTCCGCGACCTCAACGAGTCCTGGCTCGACGCGCGCACGCTGACCTCGCTCGGCTACTCGAAGAAGCTGCGCGAGGGGCGCTACTGGCGCGACGTCT
Organism: Elusimicrobiota bacterium; assembly: GCA_028869495.1. GTDB lineage: Bacteria > Elusimicrobiota > Elusimicrobia > UBA1565 > UBA9628 > GWA2-66-18. The sequence continues at coordinate 351 of JAGWRY010000372.1, forward strand.
GGGTCCTCTACGACCGCGACGCGCGCACCTTCGTCGAGCGGCAGACCAAGCGCGACGGGAGCTTCGAGGTCAAGACCGGCACGATCCCGGCCCGGGTCCAGGACATCCTGTCGAGCGTCTACTACGTGCGCGCGCAGGAGCTCCCCGTCGGCGGCAGCGTGACCGTCGACGTGAACACCCCCGAGAACTGGCCGCTGATCGTCAAGGTGAAGCGCAAGCAGACGGTCAAGGTCCCCGCCGGGAGCTATCCGGCCTACCTGGTCGAGCCGGCCCTGCGCAAGGAGGGTCTCTTCATCAAGAAGGGCAAGCGCCTCCTGCTGTGGCTGTCGGACGACCGCTCCCGCCGCCCGGTGCTGATGAAGGTCCGCGTCTTCTTCGGCCACATCACGGCCTCGCTCCGCGAAATGATATGATTTATCCCCGTAAGATGACCGCGCGCAACGCCGAGCGCAAGGAGCTTCTGCGGACGATCGCCGCCTTCCGCGGCCGCCGCGTCCTCGTCGTCGGCGACCTGATGCTGGACCAGTACATCCGCGGCGCGGTCACCCGCATCTCGCCCGAGGCCCCGGTCCCCGTCGTGCGCGTGACCGGCGAGAGCTTCATCCCGGGCGGCGCCGGCAACGTCGTCAGCAACCTGGCCGCCCTGGGCGCCGCGGTCTCGATCGTCGGCGTCGTCGGCGAGGACGAGGCCGGGCGGCGCCTCTCCGACGAGTTCCGCGCGCGCGGCGCCGAGGTCTCCGGCGTCTGCGTCGACGTCGAGCGCCGCACGACGCAGAAGTGCCGCGTCGTCGCCGAGCGCCAGCAGGCCGTGCGCTTCGACCGCGAGACCACCGGTCCTCTCTCCCACGCGACCGAGTCGCGCCTGCTCGCGAGCCTGGCCGAAGAGCTGCCGAGGGCCGAGGCCGTGATCCTGTCCGACTACGGCAAGGGCGTGATCGGCCCGCGCCTGCTCTCGGCCGCGATCCCGGCCGCCCGCCGCCGCGGCATCCCGATCACCGTGGACCCGAAGCCGGAGCACTTCCGGCGCTACCGCGGCGTCACCTGCGTGACGCCGAACACGTCCGAGGCCTGGGCCTGCATGCGCCGCGAGCCGAAGACCGGCGAGGAGCCCCTGCTCGCCCTCGGGCGCGAGATCCTGAAGGTCCTCGACAGCCGCTCGGTCCTGATCACGCGCGGCCCCGACGGGATGAGCCTCTTCGAGCCTCGCGGCCGGGTCGTCAACATCCCGACCGTCGCGCGCGAGGTCTTCGACGTCTCCGGCGCCGGCGACACGGTGATCTCGACCCTCACCCTCGCGCTGGCCGCCGGCGCGCCGCTCCCCCGCGCCGCGGTCCTGTCGAACCACGCCGCCGGCATCGTCGTCGGCAAGCTCGGCACCGCGACGACGACCCCCGACGAGATCGCGGAGGACCTGCGGTGAAGGTCCTGACCGTGATCCCGGCGCGCCTGGGCTCGACGCGCTTCCCGGCGAAGGTCCTCGCGCGCCTGGGCGGGCGCACGATGATCGAACGCTGCTGGCGCGTCGCGAAGGCCGCGCGCCTGGGTCCGGTCCTGGTCGCGACCGACGCGAAGGCCGTCGCCGACGAGGTCCGCCGCTTCGGCGGCGACGTCGTGATGACCCCGCGCTCCTGCCCGTCCGGCTCCGACCGGGTCTGGCTGGCCGCCCGGGGGCGCCGGGAGCCGGTCATCTTGAACTACCAGGGCGACATGCCGCTCCTGAAGCCCGCGACGCTGCGGGCCGCCGTCGCGGCGCTCGGCCGCGGCGCCGACGTCGGCACCGCGGTGATCCCGCTCCCCCCCGGCCCGCGCGCGGCGGACCCGAACGTCGTGAAGGCCGTCCTCGCGAAGGACGGGCGCTGCGTCTACTTCTCCCGCTCCCCGGTCCCGTTCCCCCGCGACGGCGCGGCCGCGCGGCGCTGGGAGCACCTCGGCCTCTACGCGTACCGCCGGAAGGCGCTCAAGCGCTTCGTCTCCCGCCCGCCGTCGCCGCTGGAGAAGACCGAGAAGCTCGAGCAGCTGCGCGCGCTCGAGGACGGCATGACGATCCGCGCGGCGGTCGTCGCCGAGCGCCCGGTCGCCGTCGACACCCGCGCCGATCTCAGACGGGCCGAGTCCATCCTGCGCCGAGGGAAAAAATGACCAAGTACATCTTCGTGACGGGCGGCGTCGTCAGCTCGCTGGGCAAGGGCATCTCCGCCTCCTCGATCGGGAAGCTCCTGCAGGCGCGCGGGCTGACCGTGAACATGCTCAAGTGCGACCCCTACATCAACGTGGATCCGGGCACGATGAACCCGTTCCAGCACGGCGAGGTCTTCGTGACGGAGGACGGAGCCGAGACGGACCTCGACCTCGGCCACTACGAGCGCTTCCTGAACAAGGAGATGCACCACTTCAACAACTTCACCGCGGGCCGGGTCTACCAGACCGTCATCGACCGCGAGCGCCGCGGCGACTTCCTCGGCACGACGGTCCAGGTGATCCCGCACATCACCGACGAGATCAAGAACCGCTTCCGCGCGATCTCGAAGGGCACCGACGTGGCCATCATCGAGATCGGCGGCACCGTCGGCGACATCGAGAGCCTGCCGTTCCTGGAGGCCGCGCGCCAGATGGGCCTGGAGGCGGGCCGCGACAACGTGCTCTACATGCACGTGACCCTGATCCCGTACATCAAGGCGTCCGAGGAGCTCAAGACCAAGCCCACCCAGCACTCGGTCCAGAAGCTGCGCGAGATCGGCATCAGCCCGGACGTGCTGGTCTGCCGGACGGAGAAGACGCTGGGGCCGGAGATGAAGGCCAAGCTCTCGATGTTCTGCTCGGTGCCCAAGGAGTCGGTGATCGAGGCGCCGGACTGCGACAGCATCTACGAGGTCCCGACGGTGTTCCACAAGCAGGGGCTCGACGACCAGATCCTGATGCTGCTGCGCCTGCGCACGCAGGCCAAGGACCTGGAGAGCTGGGACCAGGTGGTCAAGCGCCTGAAGAACCCGAAGCGCGAGGTCGTCATCGCGCTGGCCGGCAAGTACACCGACTACAAGGACGCCTACAAGTCGGTCAACGAGGCCCTGATCCACGGCGGCATCGCCAACGAGGCCAAGGTCCGCGTGCGCTTCCTGGACACCACCGACCCCAAGATCAACGAGCAGGTCCAGGACGTGGACGCCGTCCTGGTCCCGGGAGGCTTCGGCGACCGCGGCATCGAGGGCAAGATCCGCGTCGCCCAGCTGGCGCGCGAGAACAAGATCCCGTACTTCGGGCTCTGCCTGGGCCTGCAGATCGCCGTGATCGAGTTCTCCCGCAACGTGCTCAAGCTCGCCGGCGCGCACTCCACCGAGTTCGAGCCCAAGACGCGCTACCCCGTCATCGACCTGCTCCCCGAGCAGAAGCACGTCAAGGACAAGGGCGCGACGATGCGCCTGGGCACCTACGAGTGCACGCTGAAGAAGGGCA
>JAGWRY010000039.1 GCA_028869495.1 Elusimicrobiota bacterium
CGCCCGCTCGGCGACCTGTCGGGCCTCGACTCGGCGTCTCCCGAGTCCGCGCCGTTCTCGCCGCAGGACTCCCTGCCCGACGCGGCCGCGCCGGGGCGGCCTCCGGAGCGCGTCTGGCTGATCAGCGACGGCGGCGCCGAGGGCGGCGGCGCGGGGCGCGCGCTCGCGGCCCTCGGCGCGCCGGTCGACGTCCTCGGCGTCGGCCCGGAGCGGCGCGCGAAGGGCGCCGCCTTCGTCGGCCTGCGCACGCCCGAATTCGCGTTCCTGCACGGCCCGGTCTCGGTCGCGGCCGACGTCGAGGCGACCGGCCTGACCGGGCGCCGCGTGACGGTCGCGCTGTCGCGCGCGGACCCGTCGGCGCCCGGCGGCTGGCGCGAGGCCGAGCGCCGCGAGGTCCTGGTCTCCTCGGACGACCAGGTCTTCACGTCGAGCTTCACCGCCGCGGCCGAGACGATCGGCGAGGAGCGCTGGCGCCTGACCGCGGTGAGCGGCGCGGCGAGGCGCACGCGCGAGTTCCGCGTCGAGGTCGTCCGCCAGAAGTACCGGATCATGTACCTGGCCGGCCGCCCGAGCCCGGAGTACGCGTTCCTGCGGGCGTTCCTGAAGTCGGACCCGAACCGCGAGCTCGTCTCCTTCGTGATCCTCCGCGACGCCCTCCAGCCGAGTCCCGCGCCGGACCGGGACCTGTCGCTGATCCCGTTCCCCCGCGACGAGATCTTCCTGAGCGCGCTGCCCAAGTTCGACCTGTTCATCCTCGAGAACTTCGCGGCCCCCCGCTTCGGCGTGTCGCGCGCCCAGCTTTCGGCGCTCAAGCGCTTCGTCGCCGCGGGCGGCGCGCTCCTCGTGATGGGCGGCGAGAACGCGTTCTCCGCCGGCGGCTACAAGGGGACGCCTCTCGAGGACATCCTGCCCGTCGCGCTGACCGGCAAGAGCCCCGACTTCGAGCCCGGTCCGTTCCGGCCGCGCCCGGTCTCCTACGCGCATCCGCTGGTCGAGCTCTTCGACACGCCGGCGGCCTCGCGCGCGGCCTGGAGCGCGCTCCCCCCGCTCGACGGCTGGGCCCGCTTCGCGTCGGTCCGCCCCGGCGCCGAGGTCGTCGCGACGCGGCCCGGGGAGACCTGCGACGACGGCGAGCCCCTCCCGGTGATCGCGACGCGCTCCTACGGCCGCGGCAAGGTGATGCTCGTCAGCACCGACTCGACCTGGCGCTGGAAGCTGGGCGCCGCGGCCGACCCGCTCGCGGCCGGCGTCTACGAGCGCTTCTGGACGCGCGCGATCGCGTACCTGACCGGGAGCCTCGACCTGTCGAAGGTGAAGTTCGCGCCGCTGCCCGACCGGGTCGTCCCGCGCGAGCCGTTCACGACCTCCCTGCGCGTCTTCGACGCGGACTTCAAGCCCGCCGACCCGGCGCGCACGCGCGTCACGGTCGAGTGGACCCCCCCGGACGGGCGCCCGCGCGAGGTCGCCGCGCGCGAGACGGAGCCGGGCGTCTACGAGATCAGCCTGACGGGGCTGGCCCCCGGCGTGCACCGCCTGCGCGCGAGCGCGCGCGTCGGCGGGCGCGCCTGGGGGACGGACGCGGAGTCCTTCGTCTGGCAGCCGGTCACGGACGCGCCGATGGACCGCGCCTGGCTGACGCGCGCGGCGGCCGAAGGCGGCGGGCGCTTCTTCGACCTGTCGCGGGCGTCCGCGGACGAGGTGCTCGCGGCCCTGCCCCCGCCGCGCCGCGAGAGCGTCGTGTCGCGCCGCCTGCGGCCGTTCGCGTCGCCGTGGTGGCTGGGGCTGACCGCGGCGCTCCTGCTGGGCGAGTGGGCGCTGCGGCGCCGGAGCGGGCATGCGTGACGGCCTGAACGGCGGGCGGGTTCACGGAGGCCGGCGGACGGCGACGCCGTCGTCGGGACCGCGCGCCATTGAGGCGCGCTTAGCCTCGCTCGGCGGCTTACGGCGGAATGACGGATTGGACGCCGTCCTCGCTCGAAATCCCGACGACGGCGTCGCCGTCCGCCGTCTCAGGGACTCCGCTCGCGCGCCCGACGTCGTCGCGCCGGGCGCCGCGCTCGACAATGTCCGTTCCGGGGGGCAGACCAGCCGCTCGGCCGCGTCCCCGCCCGGATTTGGTCTACGCGCGGCCGTCGGCTTCAAGGCCGCGCATGGCTTTAATCGTCGGCGAAGACCGCTAAGCGGCGGTCGATCCGCCGCGGTCCGGGCGGGGACGCGGCCGAGCGGCGTCCCCCGGGAACCGTCCGCCGACGCGAGCGGAGCGCGCCGGTGACGCGGGCGGAGAGGATGGAGTCCGCGGCGCTCTTCGCGGGCTTCGCCCTCCTCGGCCTCGCGCAGGCGGCGCCCTCGATCACGACCGGCGACGCCGGGGAGTTGGCCGCCTGCGCGGCGGGCCTGGGCGTGCCCCACGCGCCGGGCTATCCGCTCTACGTGCTGGCGCTCAAGGCCTTCGGGACCCTGCTGCCGCTCGCGGGCTGGGCCTGGCGGGCGAACCTGTTCTCGGCGCTTTGCGGCGCGGCGGCGCTGGCGCTCTTCGCCGACGCCCTGCGCCTGCTCGGCGCGGGGCGGACGGCGCGCCTGGGCGCGGCGCTTCTGCTGGGCCTGTCGCCGCTCTGGCGCGAGGCGAGCGCGGCGGCCGAGGTCTTCGCGCTCCACGCGCTCGGCGCCGCGCTCCTCCTGCGCCTCGTCGCGGCCGCGGGCGAGCGCGCGGGCGACGACGGCCCGGCGGCGGGACTCGGGCTCGTCCTCGGGCTGTGGCTCGGCGACCACCAGACGCTGGTCCTGATCGCGCCGGCGCTCCTGCTGGCCGCGCGGATCCCCCGCGCGCGCCTGCCGCGCGCGCTGGCCTTCGCGGCGCTGGGCGCCCTGGCCGGGCTGACGGTCTACGCGGAGGCCCCCCTGCGCGCGGCCGCGGGGCCGCCGCTGGACTGGGACCATGCGGTCACGGCGCGGGCCTTCCGGCGCCTCGTGACGCGCCGCGACTACGGCTCGCTCTCCCTGACGACGCAGGGCGGGCAGGCGGGCGGCCTGGGCCTGCTCGCGGCCGAGGCCGGGCGCTCTTTCTCGGCGCTCGCCGGACAGCTGGGCTTGCTCGGGAGCGCGCTGGCGCTGGCGGGCGCGGCCCTGTGGCGCCGCGCGGGGTTGCGCCTGCCGGCGGCGGCGGCCTGGGCCTGGGTGATCGCGGCCGGCCCCGTCTTCCTGATGATCGGCCGCCCCGGCTTCGACGCGCAGACTGCCTCGGCGCTGGCGCGCTTCCATCTCCTGCCGCTGATGGGCGCGGCGCTCTTCGCGGCGGC
>JAGWRY010000373.1 GCA_028869495.1 Elusimicrobiota bacterium
ACCGCCCGGCCGCGGCGCCGTCCCCCGCGGCGGCCTCGCCCGCGCCCGTCCGCCCCTTCCGGCGCTCCTCGGGAGACGCGTTCTGGCTGGCCTGGTGGAGCCTGTTCCTCCTGCCCGCGGGCGTGGTCTTCGCCAAAAACGAGCTTTTCTAGCTCAAGCCCCCCAATGACGGCCGCTTCCGTCGAGTATTGACAGCCCGCGGGGACCGACCTATCCTCATAGCGACGTAACGACCACATGGGACGTCCGAAATTCGGCTTGTCGCGCCGCTTCGCCGCGGTCATGGGGGCCTTGGCCCTCGGGCCGGTCCTTTTCCTGTCCTGGCGGATGATGCAGTCGAGCCGCCGCGGCGTCCAGGACGCGGTGCTCGAACTGCACGTGAAGCTCGCCGAGGACACCGCCGCGCGCGTCCAGGGCTGGATCGACGGAGTCGACGGGCGCGTGCGCGTCGCGATGACCGCCCTGCGCTCGCGCATGGAATGGCCCGACAAGCAGGCCCTGCTGAAGAGCCTGGTCGAGAGCGACGCCGGGATCGCGTCGATCACCCTCCTGCGCCGCCAGGGCGGAGCGATCCTCGAGGTGTTCAATCCGGCGCTGGCCGGCGCCTCGACGCGGCTCGATCCGGCGCAGGAGCGGGCCGCGCTGGCGCGCGCGCTGAGTTCGGGCGAGCGCACGGCCGAGATCGTGCGCGGCAAGACGGGCCCGATGCTGGTCCTGCACTACCCGTTCAACAGCGAGGTCTTCGCGCGCGTCGTCGTGCCGCTGAGCGACCTCGCCCAGCGCATCGCCGGCGAGCGCGTCGGCGGGACCGGCTTCGCGGTGCTGATCGACGCGCAGGGGCGCGCGCTCGCGGCCCCGGAGGGGGAGGACCTCTCCGGCCTGGAGAGCTGGCCGATCACGAAGGCGGCTCTCCAGTCGTCGCGCACCGTCGGCTCAAGCGAGTTCACGTCGGCGTCGGGCCGGGCCTACGTCGGCGCCTACGCGCCGGTGCCGTCGTTCGGCGGCGCGGTGCTGATCCTGCAGTCGCGCCGGGAGGCCTATCTCGCCTCGGCCGACGCGCGGCGCGCGGCCGCGACGGCGATCTTCGTCGTGATCCTCGGCTCCCTGCTCGCGGCGGGCCTGCTGGCGCGCGCGCTGACCGCGCCGGTCCTGAGGCTCACGAGCGCGGCCGAGGCGGTCGCGCGCGGCGACTTCGACGTCCACGTCGACGTCACGACCGGCGACGAGCTGCAGGACCTGGCCGAGACCTTCAACGCGATGACCGAGCGCCTGCGGCAGTACTCCGTCCTGCAGGTCGACCGCCTGATCGCCGAGCAGCGCAAGACCGCGGCGATCCTGTTCTCTATCGGCGAGGGCATCGTGATGGCCGACCGCGAGGGCCGCGTCCAGCTGATCAACCGCCGCGCGCGGGAGATGTTCGGGCTGAAGGAGGGCGGCGACCTGGAGGGGCGCGCGCTGACCGAGGCCCTCCCGGAGGGCCCCCTGCGCGACGCGATGATCGAGGCGGGGGCCCGGAAGCCCGGCGAGTTCAAGGAGGTGGACCTGTCGAGCGTGTCCGAGCGGCGCTTCGTGCGCGCGACGGCCAGCCCCGTCGTGACCCCGGGCCGCGGCGCGGAGCTCGGGACCGTCTACGCTCTGCGCGACGTGACGCTCGAGCGCGAGCTCGACAAGATGAAGGAGGACTTCCTCCATTACATCACGCACGACCTGCGCAATCCGCTGGGGTCGGCGATCGGCTTCCTCGACATCCTGCTCAAGGGCACGGCCGGGGTGCTCAACACCGACCAGCACGCGATCGTGTCGTCGATCCGGCGCTCGACGAGCCGCCTGATGGGGATGATCAACAACATCCTCGACATCGCGAAGATGGAGGCCGGGCGCGTGCGCCTCCAGCTGAAGGAGACGTCGCTGGCCGGCATCGCCGGGCGCTCGATCGACACGCTCGAGCAGCTCGCGAAGGTCAAAAAGATCTCCGTCGCGCTCGCCGCGGTCGAGGAGTTCTCCGTCCAGGCGGACGCCGACATGATCGAGCGGGTGTTCACGAACCTGCTCGGCAACGCGATCAAGTACACGCCGGAGGGCGGGACGATCACGGTCTCGCTCGCCGACGACGGCGCGAACGTGCGCTGCTGCGTCGAGGACTCCGGCGAGGGCATCCCGGCCGAGTCGGTCGATCGGGTCTTCGAGAAGTTCGAGCAGGTGCAGGGCCGCCACCGGGGCGGCACGGGCCTCGGCCTGACGATCTCGCGCTTCTTCGTCGAGTCGCATCTCGGCCGGATCTGGGTCGAATCGGAGCTCGGGCGCGGCTCGCGCTTCTATTTCACGATCCCGAAGGGGCTCGCGCTCGGTCCGGACGGAGGCGTCCGGATCGGCGAGGCCGCCTCGTGAGGGGGAGCGCGCTCGCGCTGGCCGTCTTCCTGCTGGCCGCCGCTCCCCTGCGCGCGGCCCCCGCCCTCGAGGTCCGCACGTCCGAGACCAGCCTGCAGGACATCGTCGTGCGCCCCGGCGACACGCTGTGGAGCATCGCGCACAAGTATCTGAAGGATCCGACGAAGTGGGGGGAGATCCTCAAGCACAACCGCCTGCCGACCTCGGATCCGACGGCGGCGCTCCCCGGCATGGTCCTGCGCGTGCCGGTGAGGCTGATCAAGACGAACCTGCGCGCGGCGCGGCTCGTCTACGTCGTCAACCGCGTCCTCTACCGGCGCCGCGACACCGCGGACTGGCGGACCACGCGGCTGAAGATGCAACTCTACGAGGGCGACGCGCTGCGCACGCTGGACGAGTCCAAGGCGCGCGTGATCTTCCTGAACCAGGAATTGCTGAACCTGGACCCGAACTCGATGGCGGTCATCAAGCCGGTCGACGACAAGGACGCCGACGTGATCCTGCGCGCCGGCTCGGTCTTCGCGGGACGCGCGCGCGTCGTCACCGCGAGCGCGCGCGTGACGCCGCGCACGCGCGACACGCGCTACGCGGCGAGCGTGCTCGCGGACCTCTCGACGAAGGTCGAGGTCTACCGCGGCGAGGCGGCGGTCGACGCGCAGGGCAGCCGCGTCGACGTCCCGGCCGGAATGCAGACGACGGTCCAGCCCGGCCTGGCGCCGGAGCCGCCTCGACCGCTCGACAACCCGCCGATGCTGGCCGAGCGCGCGCAGGAGTTCGAGTCCGCGAAGCTCGTCGGCGGCGGGGCCGCGCCGCACCCCGAGGCCGCCCTCCCGGCGCCCGTCGCGGAGTCCGACGCGTCGAGCGTGCGCGGCGACCTCGGCGCGCTGAGCGTCGGCGTCCCGATCCTCGGCTACCACGTGCAGGCGGCCACGGACCGCGGCTTCGCGCACGTCGTGTTCAGCCGCAAGTACGACTCCGACCAGACCTTCACGCCGGCCGGCACCGGCCTGAAGAAGGGCGCCTACTGGTGGCGCGTCGCGGTCATCGACCTGCTGGGCACCGAGGGGCCCTACTCCGAGCCGCACTACTACTCGATCGGCGGAGCCGCCCGGGGCGCGCGGATCGACATCGCGCGCGCCGCGACGATCGTCTCGCCGAGCGACGGCGACTACGTCGACGACGACAGCGTGCGCGTCGTCGGCATCCTGCACGGAGACGGCCTGAGCGTCCGCGTGCAGGGCCGCGCGGCGCGCGTCGACGGCGACGGGAACTTCGTCGCGAAGGTCCCGCTGAAGGTGGGCGCCAACGTCATCGAGGTCGTCGTCTCCGACGGGCGCGGCGACCAGACGACGATGACGCGGCGCGTGACGCGCCGGTAGCTAGAGCCGCGGCCCGGAGACGAGGCGGGCCGCGGACACGCGGTGCGGGACGCCGGGATGGTCGATGACGGCGTGCTGGACGTCGAGCGGCGCGAGCAGGCCGAGGACGCGGGCGCCGTCGGGGCCGACCAGGATGTCGGCCGGGTCGCGGCCCAGGTGCGCGGGGTCCTCGGCCAGGGCCAGCAGGAGGTAGCCCCACAGCGCCGGGTCTCCGCGCAGGGTCTCGCGCGGGATCTCGACGCGGATCTCGGCGGCGGCGGCGTCGAGCTCGGCCTTGTAGGCGCCGATCTCGTCCGGCTCCTGGTCGAGGCTCGCGCGATAGAGGTGCGCGTTCGAGCCGACGACCGTCAGCGCGTACTCCCAGGCGTCCCGGGCCTGCGCGAAGACGCCGCGGCCGTCCAGCAGGCCGATCTTGCCGGCGCCGGTCACGTGGTTGAGGTCGATGTAGACGTCGTAGACCGGGCGCGGGGCGGCCGGCGACGCGTCGACGCGCGACGGGAAGATCCGGAAGAGGACGCGGGTGTCGTTCCACTCGACGCGCAGGCCGCGCAGGCGCCACGGGTCGGCGTTCGGCGCGCCGGCCGGCGCGCCGGCGAGCGTGCCGGCCGGGTCGTCGAAGGCGATCCAGTTCGGGCCGCGCGCGGCGCGCACCTCG
>JAGWRY010000374.1 GCA_028869495.1 Elusimicrobiota bacterium
AGCGGAGCGGGCGCGGCGAGGACCGGCGCGGGCGCGGCGCAGAGCGGGGAGGCCTCGAGCGGCGCCGCGGCGGCCGCGGGGCCGGCCAGCGGTAGGACGCGCGCCTCGGGGACGGGGACGACGGCGGCCCCGCACGGGACCGACAGAAGGAGAAGGAACGCCGCGGCGCGCTTCACGGCCTCATTCTACGTCCGCGCCGCGCCTGCCCGCGGCGCCGGAGGTCCCGACGCGCGCGCGGCAAACGGCCCCCTCCCGCCCGGGTCCCGCGGCCCGTTTGCTACGATGCGCTCATGACCTCCGCGACCGAGTACCTGTGGTTCGAGACGCCCGAGCGCCGCGCGCTCGTCAACATCACCGACCGGCTCGAGACGATCGTCTCGAAGTCCGGCGTCCGAGAGGGGATGTGCCTGGTCTCGGCGATGCACATCACGGCCGGGATCTGGGTCAACGACGAGGAGTCCGGCCTCAAGCAGGACCTGCTGGAGTGGCTGGAGCGGCTGGCGCCCGCCGCCGACTACCGCCACCACCGGACCGGCGAGGACAACGGGGACGCGCACCTCAAGCGCACGCTCCTCGGCCACCAGGCGCTCCTGCCGGTGACGAAGGGGGCGCTGGACCTCGGCCCCTGGGAGCAGGTCTTCTACGCCGAGTTCGACGGCCGGCGGCGCAAGCGCGTCGTCGTCAAGGTCCTCGGCGAGTAGCGCCGCGGACCGGGCGCCTCAGTTCCAGGCGCCCCGTCCGGTCAGCGCGTCGTCGACGCGCGCGGCGGCCGACGGCATGTTCACGCGCATCCAGTAGAGGACGCGGCGCGAGGACGCGCGGCGCCCGCTCTCGGCGGACACGAGACGGCGGACGTCTCCGCCGTGCTCGCGGCCGAGAACGTCTTCGAGGGCGGCCGAGAGGGCGCGGCCGTGACGGCGATCCGAGGGAGCCAAAACGTTGTTCATGGCTTCATCGTAGCAGGGCCCGGTCCCCGCGCCCTATGACGCCCGCCAACGGCGTGCGTTGACCGCGGATATGGGACCTCGGGCCCAAGGCCGCGAGGGGCCGCCCGGTCCTAGTCGGCGTCGATCCCGCGCTGGGCGCAGTCGCGCCGCAGCGCGCAGGCGCCGCAGGCCGGGGACAGCGCCTTGCAGACGCGCCGGCCGTGCAGGATCATCGCGTGCGAGACGAAGATCCAGTCCCGGCGCGGCAGGCAGGCCATCAGATCGCGCTCGACCTTGACCGGGTCGGTCTCCTCGGTCAAGCCGATGCGCCAGGCCAGGCGCTTCATGTGGGTGTCGACGACGACTCCCTCGGCCTTGCCGTAGGCGTCGCCGAGGATCACATTGGCGGTCTTGCGCGCGACGCCGCGCAAGGTCAGCAGCTGGTCCATCTCGTCCGGCACCTTCCCGCCGAAGCGGTCGCGCAGGGCCCGCGCCGCCTCGATGATGGCCTTGGCCTTCATCCGATAGAAGCCGCAGGAGCGGATGACGGCCTCCAATTCGGCCGGCTTCGCGTCCGCGTAATCGGCGACCGACCGGTAGCGCTTGAACAGCGTCTTCGTCACGGAGTTGACGCGGACGTCCGTGCATTGCGCCGACAGGATCGTCGCAAAAAGAAGCTCGTGCGCGTTCGAATGCTCGAGCTCGCACTTGGCGTCGGGGTAGAGCTTGCGCAGGCCCGCGACGATCTTCCGGGCGCGCTCGGGCCTGTCCACGCTCACTCCTTGCGGATCGGGTAGTAGTAGATCCCGAGGTTGACCGGGTTGTCGACGAAGCCCTTCACCCAGGTCCGCATCGCGTAGACGCCGGACGGGTGGACGGTGACGATGTCCGGGCAGTCCTCGTAGCCGCGGCGCAGGATGCGGCGGTACAGCGCGGCGCGGCGCGCGCGCGAGGGCGCGCCGGCGGCCTCCTCGATCAGCTTGTCCAGCGCCGGGTCCGAGAAGCCCTGCGCCGACGGGTAGCGGCCCTGGCTGTCGTAGAACGCGTAGACGAAGTTGTGGGCGTCCGGGTAGTCGGCGATCCAGCCGCGCGCGAAGATCGGCATCATCCGGCGCTGGCCCTTGTCCACGAAGTTCGCCCAGTCGAGAGCCCGCAGGTCGATGCGGAACTTCGGGTTCAGGGCCTGGACGCCCTGCTGCAGGATCACGGCCGCGGACTGGCGCACCTCCCCGCCGGTGTTGTAGGTCAGCGTGAAGCGGAAGCCCTCCTTCCAGACCCGGCCGCCCCAGGCCCGGCGCAGGTAGGCCGCGGCCTTCTTCGGGTCGTAGTCGTAGTGCGGGGCCTTCGGATCGTAGCCGAAGACGCCCGGCGGGATCGGGCCGATCGCGCGCGCGGCGGTGTCGCCGAAGGTGTCGTGGCGGAGCGCCTCGTAGTCGAACGCATAGGCGAAGCCCTTGCGCACGTCGGGGTCGGTGAAGAAGTCGGGCGGGATGCCGCGCCCGTCGAGCGTCCCGGAGCCGATGTCGCGGTTGGCGACGGGGTTCACGTGAAAGGTGAAGAACAGCGCGGGGTCGGTGGACAGGCGCGGCAGGCGGTCGACGATGCGCACGCCCGGCAGGCCGCGGAGCTGGCCGACGTACGGGCGCGGGGTCTCGATGAGGTCGGCGTCGCCGGCCTGGAGCATCAGCTTGCGGGTGTCCAGCTCGGGGACCGACTTGACCAGCACTTCCTTCAAGGCGGCGGGCCCGCGCCAGTACGCGTCGTGGCGCGCGAGCAGGACGTAGCGCGCGGTGCGGTCCCAGCGCACGAGCTTGAACGGTCCGGCGCCGTCCATGTGGTCGAACAGGTACGACTTCTCCTTGTCCGGGTCGTTGAAGGACTTCCAGGTCGCCGCGGTCCCGTCCCAGTCGCCGTGCGCGGCGCACCAGGCCTTCGGCAGGACGTACGACCAGCGCGCCATCACGGCCAGGAACGGCCCGAACGGGCGCGGCAGGCGGATGACGACGTCGTCGCCCTCGACGCGGATCCGCTTCGCCAGCGCGTCGAAGTCGAGGTCGATCTTGCCCTTCGCGTCGCGCGTGGACGAAACGCCCGCGATCGGCTCCAGCAGCAGGGAGGCGGGGCCGCCGGCCGGGTCCTGGAGCATGAAGCGCAGGAGCGAGTAGCGCACGTCCTCGGGCGTCACCTCTGAGCCGTCGTCGAACTTGACGCCCTTGCGGATCGGGAAGCGGTAGGTCCGGCCGTCCTTCGAGATCAGGCCGTTCTTGAGGGACGGGACCTCCGTCGCGATTCGCGGCTCGAACTCCGAGACCGACGCGCCTTTGAAGCCGATCAGCGTCTCGTAGACGTTCTGGATCACCGACTGGCTGGCCGCGTCGTAGGGGTAGGCCGGGTCGAGACTGCCGACCTCGCCGATCTCGAGGTTGGTGAAGAGCGTCGGATTCTTGACGGCCGGGGCCGCGTGCGCGAAGGACGCGGCCGCGGCGAGCAGGAGGGTCGCGATCATGACCTCATCATAGCGAGCCGGACGGCGCCATTGCCAGCGCCGCGGCGATTGACGCGGCCCGGTCCGAACGTCTAGAATCCGGGCGTCCGACGTCACCCTCGCCCCCGCCCAGGAGCCGCCATGAACCACGCCTGCTCGCGCCTCGACGCCCTCATCGCCGGGAAGTCCCTCCTCAAGCACCCCTTTTATCAGGCCTGGACCGCCGGGACCCTGACGCGCGAGGACCTCGCGCACTACGCGCGCCAGTACTACGCGCACGAGTCGCGCTTCCCGCGCTGCGTCAGCGCCGTGCACTCGAACTGCCCCGACGCGGCCGTGCGCAAGGTCCTCGTCGAGAACCTGAGCCACGAGGAGGGCGGCGCCGAGAGCCACCCCGAGATGTGGCTGCGCTTCGCCGGCGCGGTCGGCGCCGACCGCGCGTCGGTCCTGAACGCCGCCGCGCACGCGAAGACCGGGGAGTGCGTGAAGGCCTTCGACCGCCTCTCGCGCGGCTCCTGGCAGGCGGGCCTGGCCGCCCTCTACGCCTACGAGGCCCAGCAGCCCGAGGTCGCCAAGACCAAGATCGCGGGACTGAAGAGCCGCTACGGCCTGGAGTCCGACGACGCCCTCGACTTCTTCCGCGCGCACGAGACCGCCGACGCGTGGCACTCGCGCTCCGAGCGCGGGATCCTGAAGGCGGAGCTCGAGCGCGATCCGTCGCTCGCCCCGAAGCTCGAGGCCGCGGCGTCCGAGGCCTGCGACGCCCTCAACGCCCTGCTCGACGGGGTCTGCGAGGCGCGCGGCCTCGCCTGCGCCTGCTGACGCGCGGCGGCGGGAAGCGCGCGCTCTTACACGCGGCTTGATCCAGGTCAATACGCGCGCCCGGAGCGAGTGATAGAATGGCGCAGACGCGCACCTCCTCAATAAAGGAGACGACCGGATGCAAGCCACCGAAGCCCCCGCCGCAAAGTCCTGCGCCGCCTGCGACTGCCGCGCGATCGAGTTCCTGGAATCCTCGATCGGCAAGAAGATCATGGTCGCCTTGGCCGGCCTGTTCCTCTCCTTCTTCCTCGTCGTGCACCTGGCCGGGAACCTGTTCCTGTTCGGCGGGGCCCCGGCCTTCAACCATTACGCGTCGCTCCTCGAGCACAACGAGCTCCTGCCGGTCGCCGAGATCGGGCTCGTCGTCCTGTTCCTGATCCACATCCTGCTCGCGATCCGCGCGACCTGGATCAACCGCGCGGCGCGGCCGGTCGGCTACGCGGTCTACCGAGGCAAGGGCGCGCGCACGGCGGGCTCGAAGACGATGATCTGGACCGGGCTCCTGCTCCTCGCCTTCCTGATCGTCCACCTGAAGAGCTTCCGCTTCGCGCCGGAGGCCGTCCGCGAGGCCGACCTCTACGCGCTGGTCGTGCACGCCTTCCGCAACCCCTGGTATTCGGGCTTCTACGTGCTGGCGCTGGTCGGGCTGGGCGTCCACCTGTCGCACGGCATCCAGAGCGGATTCCAGACGCTCGGCCTCAACCACCCGCGCTACACGCCGTGGATCAAGAGGCTGGGGCTGGCGCTGGCGGTCCTGCTCGCGCTCGGCTTCATGAGCATGCCGATCTACTTCGGGTTCCTGGGAGGCGCCAAGTGAAGCTCGAATCCAAGGTTCCGTCGGGCCCCGTCGAGATGAAGTGGGACAAGCACCGCTTCGACATGAAGCTGGTCAACCCCGCCAACAAGCGCAAGTTCAAGGTCCTCGTCGTCGGCACCGGCCTGGCCGGCTCGTCGGCCGCGGCCAGCCTCGCCGAGCTCGGCTACAAGGTCGAGGTCTTCTGCGTGCAGGACTCCCCCCGCCGCGCGCACTCGATCGCGGCGCAGGGCGGCATCAACGCCGCGAAGAACTACCCGAACGACGGCGATTCGATATACCGCCTGTTCTACGACACGGTCAAGGGCGGCGACTTCCGCTCCCGAGAGGCCAACGTCTACCGCCTGGCCCAGGTCTCCAACAACATCATCGACCAGTGCGTCGCGCAGGGCGTGCCCTTCGCGCGCGAGTACGGCGGCGTGCTCGCCAACCGCAGCTTCGGCGGCGCGCAGGTCAGCCGCACGTTCTACGCGCGCGGGCAGACCGGCCAGCAGCTCCTGCTGGGCGCCTACTCGGCCCTGGTGCGCCAGGTCGGCGCGGGGACGGTCCGGATGCACGTGCGCCGCGAGATGCTCGACCTGGTCGTCGTGGACGGGGCCGCGCGCGGGATCGTCGTGCGCGACCTGCGCACCGGCGCCCTCGAGCGGCACTGGGGCGACGCGGTCCTGCTGTGCACCGGCGGCTACGGCAACGTGTTCTATCTGTCGACGAACGCGAACGCGTCGAACGTGACGGCCGCCTGGCGCGCGCACAAGCGCGGCGCGGCCTTCGCGAACCCCTGCTTCACGCAGATCCACCCGACCTGCATCCCGGTCTCGGGCGGGCACCAGTCGAAGCTGACGCTGATGTCGGAGTCCCTGCGCAACGACGGCCGCGTCTGGGTCCCGAAGGACAAGGGCGACAAGCGCCGCCCGACCGAGATCCCGGAGGGCGAGCGCGACTACTACCTGGAGCGCAAGTACCCGGCCTTCGGCAACCTGGTCCCGCGCGACATCGCGTCGCGCGCGGCCAAGCAGATGATCGACGACGGGCGCGGCGTCGGCAAGACCGGGCTGTCCGTCTACCTGGACTTCGCCGACGCGATCAAGCGCGACGGCGAGGACAAGATCCGCGAGAAGTACGGCAATCTCTTCGACATGTACCATCACATCACCGACGAGAACCCGTACCGGGTCCCGATGCGGATCTACCCGGCCGTCCACTACGCGATGGGCGGGCTCTGGGTCGACTACAACCTGATGACGACGATCCCGGGCCTGTTCTGCCTCGGCGAGGCGAACTTCTCGGACCACGGGGCCAACCGCCTCGGCGCCTCGGCGCTGATGCAGGGCCTGGCGGACGGCTACTTCGTGATCCCGTACACCCTCGGCGGCTACCTGGGCGCGACGAAGCTCCCGAAGGTGACGACCGACCACGACGCGTTCAAGGAGGCCGAGAACGCGGCCTGGGAGCGCACGAAGCGCCTCCTCGCGGTCAAGGGGCGGCGCACGCCGCAGGACCTGCACCGCGAGCTCGGCAAGGTGATGTGGGACGACGTCGGCATGGCGCGCTCGGCCAAGAGCCTGGGCGACGCGATCAAGAAGATCCCGGCGATCCGCGAGGAGTTCTGGAAGAACGTGTCCGTCACCGCGTCGAACGAGGAGTTCAACCAGACCCTCGAGCGCGCGGGGCGCGTCGCCGACTTCCTGGAGTTCGGCGAGCTGCTGGCCAAGGACGCCCTCGCGCGCGAGGAGTCCTGCGGCGGCCACTTCCGCGTCGAGCACCAGAC
>JAGWRY010000375.1 GCA_028869495.1 Elusimicrobiota bacterium
CGAAGTAAGCCGATGGGCTGGGCCGAGCTCGAGGGCGAGGTCGCGCCGGGCTCCGTGCTGACCTCGGCCGCGGACCTCGCGGTCTACTCCTACGACGGCGCGCTGGACCGCGCGCGCCCCGACGCGGTCCTCGTCGCGCGCTCGGCCGAGGACGTCCGCCGCGCGGTCGCCTGGTGCGCGGCGCGCGGGGTCCCGTACGTCGCGCGCGGCGCGGGCACGAACCTGTCCGGCGGCTGCGTCCCGCTCAAGGGCGGTCTCGTGATCTCGCTGGCGCGGCTGAACCGGATCCTGTCGATCGACGCGGCCGCGCGCGAGGCCTGCGTCGAGCCCGGCTGCGTGAACCTGGACCTGCAGCGCGCGGCCGAGCCGCTCGGGCTCTTCTACGCGCCGGACCCGGCGAGCTTCCGCGTCTCGACCCTCGGCGGCAACGCGGCCGAGAACGCCGGGGGCCCCCGCTGCCTGAAGTACGGGACGACGACGAACCACGTGCTCGCGGTCGAGGCGGCGATGCCCGACGGGACGCTCGCGCGCTTCTCGCGCGCCGACGCGGGCCCGGAGCTGCTGAGCCTGCTGATCGGCGCCGAGGGGACGCTCGGCGTGATCACGCGGCTGTGGGTCGGGCTGACGCCGATCCCCGAGGAGACGCGCACGCTGCTGGCGGGCTTCCCGTCGATCGACGCGGCCGTCGCCTGCGTGTCGGCGATCATCGCCTCCGGCGTCCTGCCGCGCTGTCTGGAGGCGATGGACCGCGCGACCGTCGAGTCGGTCGAGGCCGGCCGCCCGCTCGGCTATCCGAAGGACCCGGCGGTCCTGCTGATCGAGCTCGACGGCGGGGCCGTCGAGGTCGCGCGCGAGGCCGACGAGGTCGAGCGCCAGTGCCGCGCGAGCGGGGCCGCGTCGGTCCGGGCGGCCGCCGACCCGGCCGAGCGCGAGCGCTTGTGGGAGGGCCGCCGCGGCGCCTACGCCGCGCTCGCGCGCCTGGCCCCGAACGTCCTGGTCGAGGACGGCGTCGTGCCGCGCGACAAGCTCCCCGACGTCGTCCGGCGCATCCGGGAGATCGCCGCGGCCCGGAAGGTGAAGGCCTACCTGCTCTTCCACGCCGGCGACGGCAACATCCACCCGAACATCGCCTTCGACGAGCGCGACGCCGACGAGACCGCGCGCGTGCGCGCGGCGGGGCGCGAGATGCTGGAGGCCTGCGTCGAGCTCGGCGGCTCGCTGTCGGGCGAGCACGGCATCGGCATCGACAAGCGCGAGGCGATGGCGAGCCTCTTCTCGCCCGCGACGCTGGCGCTGTTCCGGCGCGTCAAGGAGTCGCTCGACCCGCCCGGCCTGTCCAACCCCGACAAGGTCATCCCGCTGGCCGGGGGGGCGTCCTCCGTCCCGTTCCGGCGGCCGCCGTCCGCGCCGCTGTCCGAGCAGGCGGCCCTGCTGGCCGAGAAGGTGCGCGAGGCCCCCGCGGGCGCGCCGTTCGCCGTGCGCGGCGCGGGCACGCGCCTGAAGGCCCCGGTCCCGCCGGGGGCCGTCGAACTGCTGACGACCGGCCTGGGCGCGCTCGTCGAGCTCGACGAGCGCAACCTGACGCTGACCGCCGAGGCGGGGGTCTCGCTCTTCGACCTGCACCGCCGGATCGAGGAGCGCGGCTTCTTCCTGCGCCTGCCGAAAGCGGGAGGAACGCTCGGGGGCCTGCTCGCGACGCGCCCGTGGCCCGGAATCCGCGAGGACCTGCTCGGGACGCGCGTCCTGCTGTCGACCGGCGAGGTCGTCGAACTCGGCGGCAAGGTCGTCAAGAACGTCTCCGGCTACGACCTCTCGCGCCTGCTCCTGGGGACCTGGGGGACCTTCGGCGTGATCCTCGAGGCGACCTTCAAGCTGCGCGCGCGCCCGGACCCGGACGTGCCGTCCTCCGTCGCGCCCGCGGCGCCGCCTCCCCAGTGGGGCGCGTGGGCGCTGAGGGCGCGCGCGGCCTTCGACCCGGCCGGGCGCATGAACCCGGAGCTCGCCGCGGGGAGGATCCGGTGAGCGAGCCGCTCGGCCGCCTGCTGACGGCTCTGGGGGAGCGCACCGACTACGACGCGGTCTCCCAGTGCTCGCGCTGCGGCTACTGCGAGCAGGCCTGCCCGACCTACGTCGCGACGGGCCGCGAGGCGTACTCGCCGCGCGGGCGCAACCAGCTGGTGCGCCTGATGCTGGAGGGCAAGCTCGAGGACCCGGCCGCGGCCGAGGAGGCGCTGTCGACCTGCCTTCTCTGCGGGGCCTGCACGACGGCCTGCTACGGCAAGGTCGCGACGCCCGACCTGGTCCTCGAGGGGCGGCGCTCCCTGCGCGTGCGCCCGCACTGGCTCGTGCGGCGCCTGTCGCGGCTGATGATCGAGAGCCCGGGGACGCTCGCGCGCCTGCTGAAGCTCGGCTACCTCTTCAAGCGCCTGGGCCTGTCGCGCCTCGGCCGCCCGCTCCTGCGCGCGGCGGGCCTGCCGGTCCTGGCCGCGATGGACGAGCACGTGGACGAGGCCCCGCGGCGCCTGCTCGACGAGGAGCTGGACGCCCTGCGCGCCCCGGGCGAGGGCTCGGCCTGGTCGTACTTCGCGCCCTGCGGGCCGCGCTACCTGTTCCCGCGCGTCGGGGCCGCGACCTGGCGCGCGCTCACCGCGCTCCTCGGGCGCGGGCGCTTCCTCGAGAACTCCTGCTGCGGCCTGCTCGCGAACAACTACGGCGAGCTCGAAGACGCCCGCGAGCTCGCCCGGCGCAACATCGTCCGCGCGGAGGCCGCGGGCGCGGGCCAGATCGTCGGCGACTGTTCGTCCTGCGTCGCGTTCCTGAAGTCATATCCCCAGCTCTTCCTGGGGCCGTCCGACGCCGAGTGGCGCTCCCGCGCCGAGGCCTTCGCCGCGCGCGTGCGCGACGCGGTCGAGGTCTACGGCGAGGAGGCGGGCAGGCTCCCGCTCGGAGACGACTCGGCGACGGTCGTCTACCACGACTCGTGCCGGGCGCTCAACGGCCAGGGCTTGAAGGAAGAGCCGCGGCGCGCGGTGAAGTCCTGCTCGGGCTCGTGCTACCGCGAGATGCCGGACGCCGGCGTCTGCTGCGGCGGCGCGGGCGCCTTCGCGTTCGTCCACGAGGAGCTGTCGGACGAGATCCTCAAGCGCAAGGTCGGCGGTGCGGCCTCGGTCCAGGCGCGCGTCGTCGTCACGAGCGCGACGTCCTGCCTGATCCAGCTTGCCCGGGGTTTTCGGAAATACTATCCTGAGGCCCGGGTGCTCCACGTCTCCGAGTTCGTCGCCGGCGCCCTCCACGACCGCCATGGGACGTAGACAAGAGCTTGAGAAGCGCCAGTCGCTCCTCGCCCGGTTCGGCCGGATGGTCGCGGCCGAGACGCACCTCGACAGCCTGCTGACGATCATCGCCGAGGAGGTCCGCAACATCCTCGGCGCCGACCGCTGCTCGGTCTTCCTCGTCGACGCCTACAAGGGCGAGCTGTGGACGAAGATCGCGCTGGGCATGGAGGAGAAGATCCTGCGCATCCCGCTCGGCCAGGGGATCGCCGGCTTCGTCGCCAAGACCGGGTCCGCGGTCAACATCCGCGACGCGTACAAGGACACGCGCTTCGCGCAGGACCTCGACCGCATCACCGGCTACCAGACGCGCACGGTGCTGGCCGTGCCCCTGCGCGGCCGCGACGGCAAGGCCCTCGGGGTCTTCGAGGTCCTCAACAAGAGCAAGGGCTCGTTCAACGAGGAGGACGAGGGACTGCTCCGCATCCTGGCCACGATGGCGGCGACCTTCATCGAGAACGCGACCCTCTACGAGGACCTGCGCCGCTCGCACCTCGAGACGATCTACCGGATGGCGCTCGTCGCCGAGTACCGCGATCAAGAAGACACCGGACGCCACCTGCGGCGGATGTCGCGCTTCTCGGGCATCCTGGCCCTGGGCGTCGGCCTCTCCTACGCGGAGGCCGAGGACATCCGCTACGCGGCGCCGCTCCACGACATCGGCAAGGTCGCGATCCCCGACGCGATCCTGCGCAAGCCGGCGAAGCTGACCCCCGAAGAGTACGACGAGATGAAGAAGCACACCGTCTACGGGGCGAAGATGCTGGCCAACGCCGAGAGCCGCCTGCTCCGGCTGGCCTCGAAGATCGCGGTCGGCCACCACGAGTGCTGGGACGGCACCGGCTATCCGCACGGCCTGAAGGGCGAGAAGATCCCGCTCGAGGCGCGCATCGTCACCGTCGCCGACGTCTTCGACGCGCTGTCGTCGAAGCGCGTCTACAAGGGCGAGTGGACGGTCGAGGACGCCTTGAAGTACATCGAGGAGCGCTCGGGCAAGCTCTTCGACCCGAACGTCGTCGAGGCCCTGCGCGACCGCTTCCAGGAGATCCTGCAGGCGCGCGACGAGGAGAACCGCCGCCTCGTCGAGGACGAGGGCGCGATGCTCCAGCAGCACTTCCCGCTGCGCCCGACGGACGCCGACCACCTTCCCAAGTCGGCCTGATTCGTGCTAGAATCGTCGTCGAACCGCGGGCGTGGTTCAATGGTAGAACGGGTCCTTGCCAAGGATCAGACGGCGGTTCGATTCCGCTCGCCCGCTCCAGATTTTTCCGTCCGAACCTCGATGACCACCGTCTCCCGTCGGGTCCTGATCAGCGCGCCTCGCGACTCCGTGCGGCGCTACCTGAGCGACCTGCGCGAGATCGCGAACTACGACCCGAAGGTCGAGGAGATCGTCCTCGGCGAGGCCCCGGACGGGGCCGGCGCGACCGCCTCGGGACGCTTCCTCGGCCTGCCGTGGAGCGGGACCTTCCGCTTCGAGGCCTCTCCCGACGGCGGCTACCGCGGCGTGATGGTCAGCGGTCCCCTGCGCGGGATGGAGAGCCGCGTCGCGGTGCGCTCCGTCGTCGGCGGGACCGTCGTCGAGAACGTCGAGACCTACGACCTGCCCTTCCTGCTGAAGCCCCTGTCGCTCTTCCTGCGCGCCTGGCTGGCGTCCGCGCTCGAGTCCAAGCTCGGCGCCGTGAAGGAGGGCGCCGAGGCCCTCAACCGCCGCCTCCAGCTCCAGAGCCTCGACGTCTGACGCGGCGCCCGGCTAGGCGCCGTGGCACTTCTTGAACTTCTTGCCGGACCCGCAGTGGCAGGGGTCGTTGCGGCCGACCTCGGGGCCTGTCTTCACGTAGGTCTCGCCGGACTTCGGGGGCTCTTCCTTGAAGTCGCCGCGCTCGATCGCCTCCTGGTTCTTCTCGAGCCAGGCCTTCACGGCGTTCATGTCCTTGACGTTGACGCCTTCGCGCTGCATGTGGGCGGCCAGGGTCCGCAGCTGCTTGACGAAGGCCGGGTCCTTCCACTTGCGCAGGAACGCGCCCATCATCCCCTTGGCCTTCGGGTCGTTGGCGAGCTCCGGGGGGAGCGAGGGCATCCCGGGCATCCCCGGGACGGAGGGCGCGCCGCCCGCGGCGGGCGCCTCCTCGTCTTTCTTGAACGGGTTGAGCTTCTTGATCCAGGACACGGGCGGGACCTCGGAATCGCGGAAAATGGCGGAAGGGGTGGGATTCGAACCCACGAGGGACTTGCATCCCTGGCAGTTTTCGAGACTGCTCGTTTCAACCGCTCACGCACCCTTCCGGAGACGACG
The DNA here is from genome assembly GCA_028869495.1 of Elusimicrobiota bacterium. Lineage (GTDB taxonomy): Bacteria > Elusimicrobiota > Elusimicrobia > UBA1565 > UBA9628 > GWA2-66-18. The sequence goes on from JAGWRY010000375.1 coordinate 5,629, forward strand.
GGGACCGGCGTCTGCGCCGATCGAGCGGCTTATTTTAGCATACCCGCGCCGACGGCCGCGCCGCGCGCGCGCGAGGCTTTTGCTAGGATGAGGCCATGAGCGACATCCTCGTCACGACGACGTTCGCCGTCGAAGGCTGGCGGATCAAGGAGTACAAGGGCGTCGTGCGCGGCATCGTCGTGCGCGCGCCGACGATCGCGCAGGGCGTGATCGGCGGGCTGAAGGCGATCGTCGGGGGCCAGATCGGCGCCTTCGCCGAGATGTGCGAGCAGACGCGCCAGCAGGCCTACGAGAAGCTGGTCGCGCACGCGCGCGAGCTCGGCGCCAACGCCGTCGTCGGCCTCGGCTACGACGCGTCCGACGTCGGGGGCGCGCGGGCGGCGGCGACCGAGGTGCTCTGCTACGGCACCGCGGTCGTCATCGAGCGCGAGCGTTAGCGGCGGCGGCGCGTCGGGGCCAGCAGGGCGCCCCAGGCCGCGTCGAGGCGGCGGCGCTCGCCGCGCGACCAGGCCGAGGCTCGCGTCCGGTCGGCCGACAGGGCCTTCCAATCGGGGCGTCCCGGCGCCCCCGCGTAGTCCGGGAGAGGGGGCGCGGCGACGGGCTTGGGGTCGCCGGTCCGCGCGCGGGCGCGCTCGGCCACCGCGCGGTACGCGTCGCGGAAAGGCCGGCCCTCGCGGACCAGCGCGACCGCCTCGTGGGTGGCCAGCAGGTCCTCGGTGACGGCGGCCGCGCAGCGGTCCTCGCGGACGCGCAGGGAGCCGGGCAGGCGCGCGGCCATGTCGAGCATCCGTCCCGCCTCGTCGAGCGCGGCGAAGAGCGGCCCCTTGGTCAGCTGGTAGTCGCGGTGGTAGCCGGACGGGAGCGCCCCGATCGCGAGGAGCTGGGAGACCCAGCCCGGGAACAGCGCCGCGCGGGCGCGCGTCAGCTCGGCCACGTCCGGGTTCTTCTTCTGCGGCATCAGGCTCGAGCCCGTCGTGAACGAGTCGTCGAGTTTTAAAAAGCCGAACTCGGCCGACGAGTACAGCGACAGGTCCCAGGCGAGCACCCCCAGGTCGCGCGCGACCAGCGCCAGCGCCGCGACGACGGCCGCCTCCAGGCGCGGGCGGCTCGACTGCACGCGCAGCGTGTTGCGCTGGACGCGGGAAAATCCCAGGAGCTTCGCCACGTAGGCGCGGTCGAGCGGGAGCATCACGCCGTAGCCGGCCGCCGAGCCGAGCGGGCAGGAGTCGGCCTCCTCGTAGGCGCGGCGCAGGGTCGCCTGCCCCTCGACGAGGGCCTCGACGTGCGAGGCCGCCCAGTGCCCGAGCGTCGTCGGCATCGCGCGCTGGAGGTGCGAGTAGCCGGGGATCGTCCGGTCCCGGAAGCGCTCGGCGAAGGCCTGCCAGGCGGCCGCGGCCGCGCCGGCCTGCGCGTGGAGCTCGAGCAGGCGGTCCTTCAGATGCAGCCGCAGGTCGGCCTGGACCTGGTCGTTGCGGCTGCGCCCGGCGTGGATGCGCGCGCCGGTCTCCCCGAGGGCGCGCGTCAGCGCCTGCTCGACGGCCGTGTGCACGTCCTCCTGCTCGCGCGAGATCGTGAACCCCGCGGCGGACGACAGCAGGGCGACGAGCTCGCGGCGCAGGTCCTCGAGCTGGCCCGGCGTCAGCACGCCGATGCGCGCCAGCCCGCAGGCGTGCGCGAGGGAGCCGAGGACCTCGCAGCGCAGGAGGCGCGCGTCGAGCGCGGGGTCCTCGCCGACCGTGTAGGCCTCGACCGCCGCGTCGAGGGGCGCGGTCGTCTGCCAGAGCTTCTTCACGCGCGCGCCTCCGCGAAGTAGGCGCGGATCAGCCTCTCGTAGAAGAGCACGCCCGCCTCGAGCTCGGCCGTCTCCAGGTACTCGTCGGGCGCGTGCGAGCGCCGCGAGTCGCCGGGGCCGGCCTTGACCGTCGGGATCCCCTTCAGGAAGACCCAGTCCGACAGCGTCGGCGAGCCGTACGGGCGCGCGCCGGGACTCGCGGCCAGCGCGGCGCGCACGATCGGGTGCGCGGGGTCGGTCTCGACCGAGCCCAGGCGCGAGGAGCGCACGCGCACGCGCCCGTCGACCGCGGCGCGGACCAGCCCGGCGATCTCGTCGGGCGCGTAGGCCGGCGTCGTGCGCACGTCGACGACGAGCGTGCAGAGGTCGGGGATCACGTTGTGGCGCTCGCCGCCGCGGATCTGCGTCACGTGCAGGCTCGCGCGCCCGAGCGCCGGGTGCTCGCGCGCGAGGCTCAGCCGCGACAGGGCCAGCACGTCTCGCGCGGCGGCTTCGACCGCGTTGACGCCGCCGCCGTGGGCCGCGTGCGCGGAGCGCCCGCGGGCCTCGACCTCGAGGAGGAGCAGGCCCTTCTGCGCGACGGCCGGGGCGAGCCCCGTCGGCTCGCCGACGACGGCCGCGTCGGGGCGGGGGAGCTCGGGCAGGAGCGTCTCGAGGCCCTGGCCGAGGACCTCCTCCTCGCAGGTGGCCGCGAAGAGGACGCGGCCTTTCGGCGCGTCCGTCGCGAACGCGCGGGCGGCGCCCAGCATCATCGCGACGACGCAGCCCTTCGCGTCGTTGGCGCCGCGCCCGTAGATCCGGCCGTCCTCGAGCGCGCCGGCGAGCGGCTCGCGCGTCCAGCCCTCGCCGACGGGGACGGTGTCGAGGTGCGAGTTCAGCAGGAGGAGAGGGCCCTCGCCGCCGTCCAGCGCCGCGGTCACGTTGCGCCCGCGCCGCTCCGGGGCGAGTCCCAGCTCGCGCAGCGCGCCCTCGACGCGCGCGGCGGCGGCGTCCTCGCGTCCGCTCGGCGACGGGATGCGGACGAGCTCCCGCAGGAGATCGGCGGCGTTCACGCGGCGGCGGCCTCCGCCGGGGCGTCCGCGGGGTCGGCGAGCTCGGCCTGCTGGTAGGCCTGCCGCTCGCGCCGCTCGACGATCAGCGTCCCGCAGCCCGCGTTCGTGAAGACCTCGCGCAGCATCGCGCCGGGCTTGAGGCCGTTGATGACGTGCGTGCGCCGCACGCCGCCGCGCAGGGCGCGCACGCAGGCCTCGGCCTTCGGCAGCATGCCGCCGCTCAGGAGCCCCTCGCGCTTGAAGGCCTCGACCTCCTCGGCGTCGGTGTAGGAGACCAGGCTGTTCGGGTCGGCGGCGTCCTTGAGCAGGCCCTCGACGTCGGTCACGATCAGCAGCTTCTCGGCCTTCAGGGCCCGGGCGACCGCCTCGGCGACCGAGTCGGCGTTGATGTTCAGGATCGTCCCCTCCGGGTCGCAGCCGAGGCAGGAGATCACCGGCGTCATCCCGGAGTCGAGGAGGTTCTCGAGCACGCGCGGCTCGACCGACTCGATGTCGCCGACGAAGCCGAAATCGACCTCGACCGGGAGCTCGCCCGGGGCCTTCGCCATCGCCTTCTTCGGGCGGCGGCGCGCGACGATCAGCCCGCCGTCCACGCCCGACAGGCCGACCGCCGGCGTGTGGTGCGCGCGGAACGAGGACAGGATGTCGATGTTCAGCGTCCCCGCGTAGGTCATCTTCGCGACCTCGAGCATGGCCGCGTCGGTGATCCGCCGCCCGGCGACGAACTCGGGCTCGAGGCCGAGCTTCTTGGCCAGCTCGGTCGCCTGCGGGCCGCCGCCGTGCACGAGCACGACGCGCACGCCGACCTGCTGGAGCAGACTGACGTCCTCGACCAGCGCGTCGAGGGTTTCGCGGCGCGCGACGACGCGGCCTCCGACCTTCACGACGAAGACCTTCCCCTTGTAGAGGCGGACGTAGGGGATGGCCTGCTTGAGAGTGATCGGCGAGTCGGTCATCGGGCGTGTCTCCTGGAGGATGCGGCGGCGGTTCTCGCCCCGGGGGCGAGCAGATCGAGCAGGACGGCCTTCGCGGCGTGCAGGCGGTTCTCGGCCTCGTCGACGACGGCCGACCACGGCCCGTCGAGGACCTCGTCGGCGACGACGAGGTTCCGGCGCACGGGCAGGCAGTGGAGGAAGAGGGCGGAGTCGGTGCGGCGCATCTTCGCGCCCGACACGATCCACTTCGCGCGGAAGTCCGGGTCCGCGGCGGGGGCGGCGCCGTAGGGCGCGATCGGGCCCCAGGACTTGGCGTAGACGACGTGCTGGCCTTCGTAGGCGGACATCACGTCGCTAGTGACCGACACGGTTCGCCCGCGGGCGTCGCAGGAGGCTTTAACCCTCGCCATCACGTCCGCATCGAGATCGTAGCCCTCCGGGCGCGCGATCGTCACGTTCATGCCCGCCATCGCGGCCATCTCGACGGCGGAATTCGCGACCGCCATCGGCAGAGCCTTCACGTGGGGCGCCCAGGCCAGCAGGAAATTCTTCCCGGAGGGCTCCATCCTCTCGCGGATCGTCATCAGGTCGGCCAGGGCCTGGCACGGATGGCCGGTCGCCGACTCGAGGTTGATCACCGGCACGGTCGAGTACTTCCGGAAGGCGGTCAGGGCGGGCTCGCGCTTGTCCTCGGCCCAGGACTCGGCCGAGGGAAAGGAGCGCAGGCCCAGCGCCGCGCAGTAGCGCCCGAGCACCGGGACGGCCTCCTTCAGGTGCTCGGCCGCGGCGCCGTCCATCACGACCCCCTCGACGGTCTCCATGCCCCAGGTCCCGCCGGCGCCGCCGCCGAGGGTCAGCGTCAGCGGGTGCGCGCCGAGCGAGGCCGCGGCGACCGCGCTGGAGACCTGCGTGCGCAGGGACGGGTTCATGAAGCAGAAGGCGACGCTCTTGCCCGCGAGCGGGGCCGAGCGCGGCGGAGCGGCCTTCAGCGCGAGCCCGGCGTCGGCGAGCGCGAGCAGTTCGCCGGGGGACAGGTCGCTCAGGTGCGTGAAGTGACGGATCATCGCGGGTTCAGCGCGCGGCGGGCGCCGCGGAGAGGATCTCCGCCAGCGCCTCGCGCAGGAGGCCGAGCTCGGCCGCGCCGGCGATCAGCGGCGGCAGGAGACGGATCACGTTCGGGTCGTCGGCGCCGCCGACGAGGATGCGCCGGGCCAGCAGGGCGTCGCGGACCGGCTTGGACGGACGGTCGAGGACGATCCCCAGCAGCAGGCCCCGGCCCCGGATCTCGACGATCCCGGGCAGGCGGAAGGTCTCGCGGACCAGGGCCTCCATCGCGGCCGCGTTCTCGCCGAGGCGGCGGGACGCGATCGCGTCGACCGTCGCCTTGATCGCGGCGCAGGCCAGCGGACCCCCGCCGAAGGTCGAGCCGAGCTGTCCGGGCTTGACCTTCGCGGCGACCTCCGGGACGGCGAGGACCGCGCCGGCGGGCACGCCCGAGGCCAGCGCCTTCGCGAAGGTCTGCAGGTGCGGCCGCGCGCCGAACAGCTGGCGCGCCGAAGGCGCGCCGACCCGGCCCAGACCGGTCTGGACCTCGTCGAAGATCAGCAGGGCGCCTTTTGCCGCGCAGAGCGCCTCGAGGCCCTTCAGATACTCCGGGGACGCGGTCGTCGCACCGGCCAGGCTCTGGATCGGCTCCAGCAGGAACGCCGCCGCACCGTCGAGCGCCGCCGCGGCCGCGGATAAATCCCCGAACGGGACGTGGACGACGTCGGCCCCGAGGCCGGACAGGCCGGTCCGGTACTTGGCGCCGGCCGCGGCGATCGCGGCGGCCGTCCGCCCGTGGAAGCCGCCCTCGGCGGCGACGACCCTCGCGCGGCCGGTGACCGCGCGGGCGACGCGCATCGCGTTCTCGTTGGCCTCGGCGCCGGAGTTGCAGAAGAAGACCTGCGCGCCGGGCTCGCCGCAGAAGCGCACGAGGGCCTCCGCGGCCTCGGCGCGCACGCGCGAGTAGACGGCGTTCGAGTAGAACAGCAGGCGCCGCGCCTGCGCGGCGATGGCGTCCACGACCTCGGCCGGGCTGTGGCCGAGCGCCGCGACCGCGTGCCCGCCGTAGAGGTCGAGGTACTCGACGCCGTCCTCGTCCCAGACCCGGCAGCCCTCGCCGCGGGCGAGCGCGAACGGAAACTTCGCGTAGGTCGGCAGGACGAAGGCGTCCTCGAGGGTCCGCGAGTCCGTCGTCGAAGGGGAGCTCACGGGTAGGTCCCCGCGAAGGACAGGCCCAGCGTCTCGTCCCAGCCCATCATCACGTTCAGGTTCTGCACGGCCTGCCCCGACGCGCCCTTGACCAGGTTGTCGATGGCCGAGATCACCGCGATGCGGCCGTCCGCGACCGCGACGAAGACGTCGCAGTGGTTGGAGCCGGCGACCGCGTTCAGCGACGGCGGCTCGGGCGTCAGGCGCACGAAGGCGGAGCCCGCGTACGCGTCGCGGTAGAGGCCGACGACCTTCGCCTCGGTCCAGCCCTTCGGCAGGTCGAGCTGGCAGACGGCGTAGATGCCGCGCGCGAACGGCCCGGAGACCGGGACCAGCGAGACGCGCAGGTTCCGCCCGCCGCCCAGGCGCTCGAGGACCTGCTCGATCTCGGGGATGTGCTGGTGGACGAACGGCTTGTAGGCGCGCAGGTTCGAGTGGCGCGTCGGGTGGTGCGTGATCGCCGACGGCGACGCGCCCGAGCCGGACGAGCCGGTGACGGCCGTGACCGAGACGACGCCGCGCGCGCCGCCGCGCGCCAGCGGCCCGAGGGCCAGCGCGGTCGCCGTCGCGAAGCAGCCGGGGTTGGCGATCAGGCGCGAGCGGCGGATCTCGCCGCGGTTGAGCTCGACGAGGCCGTACGCGAACTTCTTCAGGTACTCCGGCGCCTTGTGCTCGCGCGTGTACCAGCGCGGGTAGAGGGCCGGGTCCTTCAGGCGGAAATCGCCGGACAGGTCGATCACGCGCAGGCGCGGGCCCGCCGCGCGCAGGATCGCGGGGACGTCGCCCATCGCGTCGCCGTGGCCGCCGGCCAGGAACAGGCAGTCGAGCGACCCGTAGTCGAGCTTGCGCGCGAAGGCCAGGTCCGTGCGCCCGCGCAGGTTCGGATGCGCGAGGAAGACGGGCTGGCCGGGGAACGTCGCCGAGGTCGCGGCCGCGATCTCGACGCGCGGGTGGCCGAGGAGCAGGCGGATCAGCTCCCCGCCCGCGAACCCGGCCCCGCCTTCGATGCCGACGCGGAGCTTCTTCACGCTCGCACCCCTGAAAACGCCGCGTCCTCGACGAGGCGGCCGAGCGCCTCGGACTCGATCCGCGCGTTGATCGCCCGCACGCCGATCCGGCGTTCGATGAACTCCGAGCCGACCGCGTTGTCGGTCGCCGGGCCGCAGATCACGTCCACGCGGCGCCGGAAGGTGTTCTTGAAGAGTTCGACGGCGCCCCAGGCGGCGACCGGATCGTTGGCCGCGAGGACGTGGACCGTCCCGGCGTTCATCAGCTCGTCGTCGTGCAGGATCTCCTGGACGCCGTACTCGCCGAGGATGCCGTCGCCGAGCTCGATGACGAGGACGTCCGGCTCCTCCTTGTTCAGCGCGTTGATCAGGCCCTTGGCGACCGAGACCGAGACGGCCCCGGTCGTCGAGACCGAGCCGGCGTCGGTGAACGACAGACTGCGCGCGGCGCCGCGGTCGAGCATGTTCAGCGTGTCGCGCAGCAGCGAGACCCCGGTCAGCTTCGCGCCGCAGACCTTCCGGCCCGAGCGCGCGAGGTGACGGATGATCTCGCCGCAGGCCAGCGTCTTGCCCGCGTTCATGCAGGTTCCGGCCACGTAGACGATCGGGGCCGAGGGGTTCAGGCGCTCGGCGCGCGGGATCGCGCCGGTCCTGATCGACGCGGGCACCCCGACGCGCTCGCCGAGGTGGGGGAAGGCCAGCACCGCGCCGAGGACCTCGGCCTGCAGGGGGCGGCCGAGCTCGAGGTTGACCGACGTGCAGCGGCCGATCACGCCGCCGAGGTTCAGGATGTCGAGTCGGTCCCCGACGCGCACGCGCTCGGGCACGACGCCCGCGTAGCCGCGCAGCGCGCGGCGCGAGCCGAGGACGCCGGCGACGACGTCGCCGTCGTTGAGGCCGATCATGCGGCCGTGCACGTCCTCGAGCTGGTTGTAGACGGTCTTCGTGCCGCGCACGCGCGCGGCGACGACGAGGCCCTCCTCGGCCGGGACGTGCTCGGAGAGGAGGACCTCGCGCGACAGGCGCGCGTTGCGGGTGACGGAGGCGATCTTGTCGAGGGTGACTTTCATCGTCGTTCCTTTATGAGCCGGTCAGGCCGGCGTCGCTTCGCCGCGAGCGCGCGCGGCCAGCGCCATCGGCAGGGAGTGAAGCTTCGCGAAGCCGGCGGCCTCGGCGCCCGACCACAGCGCGGTCGTCTCGCCGTAGGTCGCCGCGCCCGCGACGAGGCTGTGCGGGCTGCGCACGCCGGTGACCTCGAAGCGGCCCGGGCGCAGGCGCAGGCGCGCCTCGCCGGTGACCGCGCGCTGGCTCGAGGCCAGCATCGCCTCGACGTCGCGCATCACAGGGTCGAAATAGAGGCCCTCGTGCAGGAGCTGGCCGTAGAAGTCGGCCAGGTGGTTCTTCCAGAACGACTGCCAGCGCGTCAGCGTCAGCTTCTCGAGCTCCGCGTGCGCGGCGATCAGCATCAGCGGGGCCGGCGCCTCGAAGGCGATGCGGCCCTTGATGCCGAGGATCGTGTCGCCCAGGTGGACGCCGCGGCCGACGCCGTAGGCGCGGCCGAGCGCGTGCAGGGCCGCGACCAGCGCGACGCCGTCCATCCTTTCGCCGTCGAGCGAGACCGGGACGCCCTTCTCGAAGCCGACGACGGCGTCGCGGCTCTCCGCGGGCGCGGCCTGCGCCGACGACGGGAACGCGGAGTCCGGGATCTCGCACCACGGGTCGTGCGTCGCGCCTCCGCCGACGGTCGTGCCCCAGAGCCCGGCGTTGACCGAGTAGGCGGTCGTCTTGGCCGGGACCGTCACGCCGCGCTCGGCCAGGTATTCGCTCTCCTTCGCGCGCGACCAGCCGAGGTCGCGGATCGGGGTGTGGACCTTGACGCCCGGCAGGAGGACCGAGAAGACCGCGTCGAAGCGGACCTGGTCGTTGCCCGCGCCGGTCGAGCCGTGGCAGACGCCGTCGGCGCCGCGCTCGCGCGCGGCGCGCGCGACGAGCTCGGCCTGCAGGACGCGCTCGGCGGCGACCGAGAGCGGATAGACCCGGCCGCGCAGGACGTTGCCCTGGATCAGCGGGACGGCGAAGCGCGAGAAGACCTCGGCGCGGCCGTCGAGGGTCAGGTGCTCGCGCGCGCCGAGCTCCTTCGCGCGCGCGGCGATCGCGGAAAGCTCCTCGGCCGAGAAGCCGCCGGTGTCGACGGTCGCGGTGACCACGTCGGCGCCGAGCTCCTCCTTCAGCCAGACGGCGCAGAACGTGGTGTCCAGCCCGCCGCTGAAGGCGAGCACGATCAGGGGCTTCTTCATGACTTGGGCATCCTCGCGGTGAGATATTCGACGAGCTTCTTCTGGGCCGGCGCGGACTCGGTCGCGACGAAGACCGCGTCGTCGCCGGCGAGCGTGCCGGCCAGGCCCTCGAGCGGCAGGGCGTCGAGCACGAGCCCGACGCGGGGGGCGGCGCCCGCGTCGCAGCGCACGACCGTCAGGTGCGGCCCGGCCGGGACGACGCGGCGCACGAAGGTCCTCAGCGGCAGTTCCGGGTCGGCCGCGCCGCCCTCGCCGGGCGCCGGACGATAGACGCCGCCGGACTTGACCAGGCCGAGCTCGGCGACGTCGCGCGAGATCGAGACCTGGGTCGCGGAGACGCCGCGCTTCTTGAGGGCGCGCACGAGCTCGTTCTGCGTCGCGATCTCCTCGCGCGAGACGACCTCCAGGATCGCGGCCTGGCGCGCGGCCTTGCCTTCGGCGCCTGTATATTTATGCATTACGATGAATAATTATACATATCGGCGCGCGCGCGTCAAGCGCAATCCGGCGCGGCGCGGGCCGCGGCGGCGTCAGCGCGGGCGCGAGGCGTCCGCGGCGCCCGCGGCGGCGAGGCGGATCAGCGCGATCATCTCGTCGCGGGGCAGGGGCTTCGGGCGGTAGTCGAAGACGCCGAGGCGGCGGATCTCCGTCTCGCCGTAGGCGTCGGTGTCGTAGTAGCCGGTGATCACGATGATCGGGATCTCGCGGGTCGCGGGATCCTCCTTCAGGCGGGCGATCAGCTCGCGCCCGTCGTAGCCGGGCAGCATCAGGTCGCACAGGATCACGTCGGGCGCGAGCAGGAGCGCCTTCTCGAGCCCCTGCGGGCCGTTGAACGCGTAGTGCAGCTCGAAATCCTCGTCGGCCAGCGCGAGAGCGCGCAGGCGCTGGAGATCGGGCTCGTCTTCGATGCTGAGAACTCGGATCATGGCGGACCTCTCGCGTCCAGTGTAGCGGCGGGGGAGGGCGCGCGCGAGCCCCCGACTGTCAGGACCTGTCAGCGCTTGTCAGCGCGCGTCGTCACGATGCGGAACGCGTCGATCGGCTCGCGGCTGAGCGCGAACGGCAGGAAGCCCCAGAGGTTGGAATAGAAGCCCGCCTGGCTGGAGCGGAAGCTCATCAGGCGCAGCGGCACGCGGGACTCGACGACGGCGGCGGGGGGCAGGCGCCAGACGCCCGCGTCGCGCCGCAGGGTGACGACGTTGACGCTGGGAAAAACGACCGCGTCGCCGGGACGCACCTCCTTCCAGCCGCCGGCGCGCGCGTCCATCTCGACGGCGCCCGCCTTCTCCATGTAGTACTGGAAGCCCCAGTGCCCGTTGACCCAGACCCGCCGTCCGCGGTCGATCAGCGCGCGCTGGACCGAGGCGGCCAGCTCCCTCTGGGCGTCCGCGTAGCGCGCGTCGACCCAGCCCAGCGCGAGGCTCAGGGCGAGCGTGCCGGCGAGGCTCGCCGCGTAGACGCGGCGCAGGCGCCGCGGCTCGAGGGCGGACTCCAGGCGCGAGGCCGAGGACAGGATCAGCGGCGGAAGGAGGAAGAGCATCGAGCGCCCGGAGAGGTTCCACGGCGCGAGGAGCAGCATCGCCGAGTCCGCGGCGATCCAGGCCGCCCACAGCCCCCAGCCGGGCCGCGCGCGCGCCTTGGGCTCGGCGAGCTCGAGCAGGGCCAGCAGGGCCGGCCAGGCGAACAGGATGCCGGTCGCGCGGTCGAGGAGGCGGATCGGCGCGCCGCGCGCGTCGGCGATGGGAGAGAACAGCAGGAGGACCGCGGCGAGCGCGGCAACGGCCCGCAGGGCGTGGCTCCGGCGCGGACTTTCGGCGCGGGCGTAAGGCCAGGCCAGCGTGACGGCGCCGCAGCCGCCGGCGAAGGCCAGGAACGTGCGCAGTTGGAAGAGCGGGGAGATCCCCGAGGAGAGCGACTCGGTCGCGCGCAGGCGCCACGGCTCCAACCACAGCGCGTCGGCGGCGGCGGGCGCCAGCGCGAGGAGCATGTAGGCCGCCAGGCGCCGCGGCGGGACCTTGCGGCGGACCAGCTCGGCGAGGAGCAGCGGGAGCAGGAAGACCGCCGTGTGCTTGATCACGATCGCGGTCGAGGCCAGAAGGGCCGACGCCCAGAACCAGCGCCCGCGCCCGGGGCGGAAGGACGCGGCCAGCGCCCACAAGGACGCCAGGCTCAGCGCGACGATCCACGCCTCGAGCATCACCTGCGGCATGCAGAGGAAGAAGCTCGGGCAGGCCAGCACGATCAGCGCCGGCCAGAGCGGCTCCTGCAGGAACTCGGCGGCCAGGCCGTAGAGCGAGACGGCGGCCAGCAGGTCCACCGGCAGGAGGCACAGGCGCATCAGGGCCTCGCGTCCCTTCGTCAGCGCCAGCAGCGGCGCCAGCAGGTAGGGCACGAGCACGGAGTGCTGGAAGCCGGCGACGGGGGCGAGCGTGCCGAACCAGTTGTACGAGAAGGCGAGCGGGTGCCGCGGGTGCGCGAGGATCTGCCGCGCGATCGCGAGATAGTACGGCGCGTCGAGGCTGTAGGCCTTGCCCAGGAAGGGCAGGTTGATCAGGACCGCGAAGAGCAGGACGGCGGCCGTCCCGCGGCGGGTCATCGCGCCGCCTCCGCCGCCGCCGGCGCGGGCGTCAGGGCCGGCGCGTCCAGGTAGCCGCCGTAGGACTCGGAGAAGGCGAAGACGCCGCGCGCGCGGACCCGCCGGCCGAGGAGGGGATTCAGCACGGCGTCGGAGAGCCCGCGCACGCCGACGCGGAAGTTCCCGTCCTGCAGGACCCAGTGCTCGCCCGGCTTCCCGGGCGAGAAGACCTCGAGCGCGCCGAGGACGTCGACGCGACGCCCGGCCCAGGTCTCGCGGCTCATCCACAGCGCCCGGGTCGTCGTCGGGGCGGGCGGCGACAGTCGTCCCAGCCCCCAGAGCGCGGCGCCGAGGAGCGCCGCGCCGGCCAGCGCCGCCGCGGCCGCCGCCGTCCGCCCGTACGCGTCCGCGCTCGGTCCCCGCCGCACGGGGACAGGATAGCGGTTTTCGGGCTAGACCGCCTGCGCGGCGCGGCCGAAGGCGAAGCTGAGCGCGAAGACGGCGACCAGCAGCGCGACGATCGTCGGCCCGGTCGGCAGGTCGAACTGATAGGACAGCACGACCCCCGCCAGCGCGCAGAGCACGCCGAAGGCCAGCGCGGCTTTGAAGGCACGGCTCAAACGGCCGGTCAGGCACAGCGCCGCGGCGCCCGGCGCGACCAGCATCGTGAAGGTCAGCAGGGCCCCGACCGTGCGGATCGCGACGGCGACGGCCACGCCGAGCGAGCCGTAGAAGATCATATTCCATAGCCCGACGCGGAGGCCCAGCGTCCGCCCCATGTCCGGGTCGTAGGCGGAGATCAGGAACTCCTTGGCCGCCAGGTACTGCAGGAGCGACAGCGCGCCGAACACCGCGGCCATCGTCCACAGCAGCGACGACGGCACGGTCAGGATGTTCCCGAACAGGATGTTCAGGATGTCCGCCTCGCCGCGCGGAGCCTTCGCGATCAGCAGGACCGACGCGGCCGCGCCGCCCGCGTAGAGCATGCCGACCATCGTCTCGGGCGGCAGGACCTCGGAGTCGGCCAGACGCGAGAGCGCCAGGAAGCTCGCGACGGTCAAGAGCAGCGCGATCGGGAACGGGGCCAGCTGGAAGAGCACCGCCAGCGCGACCGCCGCCGAGGCGACCTCGGCGACCGCCGCGCCCGAGAAGACGATGCGCCGCAGGACGACGTAGACGCTCCACGGCGACAGGCCGACGGCGACCAGGCCGCCGGCCAGCAGGATGTTGCGCAGGAACGGCACCGTCAGCATGGATAGGATCATAGGTTCTTGTTGTTCGCCTGGTAGGCGCCGGTCAGGACCGCCGGCTCCAGCATCGCGGCCTTCTCGCCGATGAGGAGCCTTCCGTCGAAGGTGATCAGCGCGACGCGGCGGGCGTAGCGCTCGATCGTGTGCATCAGGTGCGTGACGAAGACGACCGTCGTCCCCTTCTCGGTCTGGAGCTCGGTCAGGAGTTCCATGATCGCGCGCTCGGAGTTGACGTCCATCCCGTTGGTCGGCTCGTCGAGGAGCAGGATCTCGGGCTCCGCCGCGAGCGCGCGCGAGATCAGCACCCTCTGCTTCTGCCCGCCCGAGAGCTTGCGGTACGGGCGGTCGGCGAAGCGCTCCATGTGCGTGCGCGCCAGCGCCTCCCGGGCGACGCGGACGTCCGCCGCGCCCGGGCGGCGCAGGGGGCCGAGGCGTCCGTAGCGCCCCATCAGCGCGACCTCCAGCGCGCTCAGCGGGTAGTGCAGATCGAGGCTCTCCCGCTGGGGGACGTAGCCGAACAGGACCCGCCGGCCGGCGGCGGGCGCCGCCGAGATGCGTCCGGCCAGCGGCTCCAGCAGGCCGAGCAGGGTCTTGAGGAGCGTCGTCTTGCCGGCGCCGTTGGGCCCCATCACGCCGAGGAAGTCTCCGCGCGCGATCGTCAGGTCGATCCCGCGCAGGACCTCGTGCCGGCCGTAGCCGACCGACAGCCCTTCCGTCTTCAGCAGTTCAGCCGGCATGGGCGCTGCCTCCCAGGGCCTTCGCGACGCCGCCGACGATGACGTCCAGCATCGAGATGTAATCGGTCTCTTTCGGGTTCAGGCCGATGTCGTAGAGCGACTCGACGACGCAGGGCACGCCGAGGCCCGAGGCGACGGTCCGGGCGATGTCGACGTCGTAGTAGGGCTCGGTGATCACGACCTTGACCCCCGCGTCCTTCGCCTGCCGGATCACGGTTTCGATGCGCCGCGGCGACGGGACGAAGCCGGGCTTCTCCTCGATCGTCCCGGGCGGGTCGGCGACCCGCAGGCGGAAGGCCTGCGCGAAGTAGTCCCAGGACTCGTGATAGGGCAGGATCGCGTCGCCTCGGAACGGGGCCATCTCGGCGTCCCAGCGCTTCTCGGCCTTCGTCAGGTCCGTCTCGAAGGACTTCAGGTTCGCCTCGAACAGCGGCGCGTCGGCCGGGTCCGCGTAGGCCAGCGACTTCTCGATGTTGCGAGCCATGATCCGCCCGTCCTCCGGGTTCAGCTGGAAGTGCGGGTTGCCGTACGGGTGGATGTCGCCGAGGCTGTAGTCGACGCGCCCCTTCGGCTTGTCGAGCAGCGGAACGCCCTGGTAGATCTGCGCCTTGATCAGGTCCGGGTTGTGCGCGGCGTCGACGAGGTCGCGCGCCCA
>JAGWRY010000376.1 GCA_028869495.1 Elusimicrobiota bacterium
CGCTGACGCGCTGGTCCGCGCGCCGCACGGCCGCCTTCATCGCGGCGAACGCGCGGATCGGCGCGGACCTCGCGGCCGCCTTCCCCGGGGCGCGCGTGCGCGTCGTGCCGCAGGGCCTCGAGGGGCCCGAGGAGCCCGCGCCGATGCCCGGCGCGCCCTTCGTCGGCGTGCTCGCGCGCCTGGATCCGGTCAAGGGGCACGACGTCGTCCTCGACGCCGCGCGCCTGCTCAAGCGCGGCTTCCCGGAGCTGAGGTTCCTCTGCGCGGGCGAGGGCGCCCTGCTCGACCGCCTGCGCTGGCAGCTCGCCCCGCTGGGCCTGGCCGAGAGCGTGCGCTTCCTCGGACGCGTGCCGGACGCGTGGGCCTTCCTCGCCGGCTGCCGGATCGGCCTGGTCGCCTCGACCGGCTCCGAGGCGGTCAGCCGCGCGGCGCTCGAGTGGATGGCCGCGGGCCGCCCGCTGGTCGCCACGCGCGTCGGCGGGATCCCGGACCTCGTCGAGGACGGGGTCACCGGCGTGCTCGTGCCGCCGGGCGACGCCCCGGCCCTGGCCGGGGCCCTGCGCGACCTCCTGTCGAACCCCGCGCGGGCCGAGGCGATGGGCCGCGCCGCGCGCGAGCGCTGGGAGCGCGAGTTCTCCCCGGAGCCGTTCTACCGCCGCACCCAGGAAGCCTATGACGAGGCGCTCCACGCTCTTCCACGTTGACGGCGAGCGCGGCCTGCGCGGCGGCGAGCGCCAGCTCCTGCACCTGGCCGCGGCCCTGCGCGCGCGCGGGCGGCGCAACGTCGTCTACGCGCGGGCCGGAGGCGAGCTCGCGGCCGAGGCCCGGCGCCAGGGCTTCGAGGTCCGCACCCTCCCGTTCCTCGGCGAACTGGACCTCTGGTCGGCCTGGCGCCTGGCGCGCGACGCGCGCCGCGAGGGCGCGGTGATCCACTGCCACACGGGTCACGCCGCCGGGCTGGCCGCGCTCGCGTCCCTCGGCGGCGCGCCGGTCGTCTGCCACCGGCGCGTCGATTTCGCCGTGTCGCGCGCGTCCGCCTCCTGGAAATACGGCCGCGCCGGGAAAGTCATCGCCGTCTCCGAGGCGATCGCCGGCCTCCTGCGCGGCGCGGGACTGCCGGCGGAGAAGATCGCCGTGATCCCGGACGCGATCCCCGCGGACGCCGAGGAGGCGGCGTGGATCCAGGCCGACGAACGCACGTATGTTCCGCCCGACCCGGCCGAGAAAAGCGAATATCGCCGGATCCTCTCGCAAGAATTTCAAATCGATCCGGCGATGGTCTGGATCGGGAACCTGGCCGCGCTCGTCCCGCACAAGGACCACGACACGCTGATCGCGGCGGCGGTGATCGTCCTGCTCAAGAGGCCGGACGCGCGCGTGCTGATCGCGGGGCGCGGCCCCGAGGAGGCGCGCCTGCTGGCCTCGATCAAGCGCATGGGCCTGCTCGGCAAGGTCCTGCTGGTCGGCCACCGCGAGGACCCGCTGCCGCTGCTCAAGTCCCTCGACGTCTACGTCCAGTCGTCCTGGGGCGAGGGGATGGGCTCGGTCCTCATCGAGGCGGCCGCCTGCGGCGTGCCGGTCGCCGCGACGCGCGCGGGCGGCATCCCGGAGGTCGTCGAAGACGGCGCGACCGGCCTGCTCGTCTCCCCGCGCGACCCCGAGGCCCTGGCCGCCGCGATCCTGCGCCTCGTCTCGGACCGCGCGCTGGCCGCGCGCCTGGCCGCCGAGGCGCGGCGGCGCTTGCCCCGCTTCGGACTCAAGCGCCTGGCCGCCGACACGGAGAAGATCTATGACTCCCTCGCTTAGCGCCCTGCTGATCGCCAAGGACGAGGCGGCCGACCTCCCGGGCTGTCTCGAGAGCCTGAAGGGGCTGGTCTCCGAGGTCGTGATCGTCGTCTCCGCGGACACGACGGACCGCACCGAGGAGATCGCGCGCGCCGCCGGGGCCAAGGTCTTGCGCCGCGCGTTCGACGACTACGCGCGCCAGCGCCAGGCCGGCCTCGACGCGGCGTCGGGCGAGTGGGGGCTGTGGATCGACCCCGACGAGCGGGTCTCCCCCGCGCTGGCCGAGGAACTGCGCGCGCGGCTGGGCGGAGCGCCCGGGCACGACGCCTACGCGATCCCCTTCGAGGTGCGCTTCCTCGGCCGGACCCTGCGCTGGGGCGGGCTCGGCTCGGAGAGCCACGTCCGCCTCTTCCGCCGGGCGAAGGCGCGCTACGTCGGCGGGGCCCTGCACGAGGGGCTGGAGGTCGATGGGACGGCCGGCCGCCTGCGCGGGGCGATCGTCCACGAGCCGTACCGAGACATTTCCGACTACCTCGGGAAGCTCGACCGCTACACGACCTTGGCGGCCGAGAAAAGGTTCGCCGACGGACGCCGCTTCACCCCCTTTCATCATCTTCTTCTTCCCTGGGAGTTCTTCGCCCGGACGGTCCTGAAGCTCGGGGTCCTGGACGGGTTCCCCGGGCTTGTTTGGGCGGGGTTGTCGGCCTTCCACACCTGGCTCAAATATGTCAAACTCGGCGCCATGCAGAGGGAGGACCGACGATGATCGGAGCCCTGGCCGCCGTCGGAGCCGTCGGCGCCGCCGCCGCCGCGGGCGCCAGCGCCCGCTGGAACTGGTGGCGGCCGGTCGTGACCGGCGGGATGCCGACCTTGATGTACCACAAGATCGGCGACTACCCGCCGGGCTCGAACCTGGCCAAGCTCTGGGTGACCGACGCCGACTTCCGCCGCCAGCTGGCCTGGCTGAAGGCGAACGGCTACGAGTCGATCACCTTCGCGGACTGGCGCGACGCGGAGAAGGGCTTGAAGCCCCTGCCGGCCAAGCCCGTGCTGATCACCTTCGACGACGGCTACATGAACAACTACGAGCTCGCCTACCCGGCCCTGCGCGAGTTCGGCATGAAGGGCTGCGTGTTCCTCGTCTACGAGGCGATGGACGCGCACAACGCCTGGCACGACCCCGCCGGCGAGCCGTGGCTGAAGATGCTGACCTGGGCGCAGATCGACGAGATGCAGCGCTCGGGCGTGATCGAGTTCGGCTCGCACACGATGAAGCACCGCAACCTGGCGACCCTCCCCCTCGACCAGGTGCGCTGGGAGCTGACCGAGAGCAAGAAGCGCCTCGAGGACAAGCTCGGCCGCGAGATGGTCGGCTTCGCCTACCCGTACGGCTCCGGCGCCTACAAGCCGGACGTGCGCGCCGCGGCCCTCGAGGCCGGCTACCGCTTCGATTTCTCGATCAAGCAGGGGATCTCGAGACTGCCGTGGGACCGGAAGGCGGAGGCCGTCCGCCGCCTCCTGATCCGCGGCGACGACACGATGCTCGACTTCCGCCTCAACCTGACCCGCGGCCGCGCCCGCCTTTGACGACGGTGGCCGCCGAAGACCCGACGTCGCCGGCGTCGATCCTGGTCGTCCAGCTCCGCCGGCTGGGAGACGTGATCCTGACGGTGCCGGCGCTGGAGGCGATCAAGAAGCGCTGGCCCGCGGCCAGGCTCGACTTCCTGGTCGAGGCGCCCGGGGCCGAGGCGGTCGCCGGGGTCCCCGCGATCGACGAGGTCCTCGTCTACGACGCGCGAGGGGCGCTCGGCGCGCTGGCCTGGGCGCGGAGGATCCGCGCGCGGCGCTACGACTGGGTGATCGACTTCCTGGCCAACCCGCGCACCGCGCTGCTGACCGCGCTGTCGGGCGCTAAGATCAAGGCCGGCCCCGCGCACGTCCGGCGGCGCTGGGCCTACAACCGCCGCCTCGTCCAGCCCGAGAAGCCCTGCTACGCGGCCCGCGAGAAGGTGCTGTGGCTCAAGGACCTCGGC
Organism: Elusimicrobiota bacterium; assembly: GCA_028869495.1. Classification (GTDB taxonomy): domain Bacteria; phylum Elusimicrobiota; class Elusimicrobia; order UBA1565; family UBA9628; genus GWA2-66-18. The sequence goes on from JAGWRY010000376.1 coordinate 3,819, forward strand.
GTGCGGCCCGAGGACGCGCCGGAGCTCCCGCGCCTGCGCCTGGCCGAGAGGCCGGCCGAGGCCGGCAACGTCGTCGGCCTGATTCCCCCGTCGCGCAAGGTCACGCGGCGCTGGCCGGCGGCCTCGTGGATCCGGCTGGGCAAGCTCCTGCGCGAGCGCCGCGGCTGCGCGCTGAAGGTCTTCTGGGGTCCGGGCGAGCGCGAGCTCGCGCAAGCCGTCGCGCGCGGGATCGGCGCGGGCGCCGAGATCATCCCCGAGACGCGCACGATCGCCGACCTCGCGCGCGAGCTCGCCTCCTGCCGCGTCGTCGTCTCGAACTGCGCGGGCCCCAAGCACGTCGCGGTCGGACTCGGCGTGCCGACCGTCACGATCCACGGCTCGTCCGACCCCGTCGTCTGGACGCCGCCGCACCCGGATCACCGCGCGGTGCGGCTCGACGAGCTCGAGTGCATCGGCTGCCGCCGCAACGACTGCCCGTACCATCTCGAGTGCCTGAACCAGCTGCCGGCCGAGCGCGTCCTGCCGGCGGCGCTCGAGCTCCTGGACCGCGCGGAGGCCGCCGCCCGATGAGCCGCTGGATCAAGCGCCGCGAGAAGCTGCGCCGCACCCTGCCGGGGAAGGCCCTGCTCGGCGCCGCGTCCGCCGCCTACGGCGCGGGCGTGCTCGGGCGGCGCCTGCTGTACGGCCTGAAGGTCCTGCCGCAGAAGCGCCTCGACGCGAAGGTCGTCTGCATCGGGAACCTGACGACGGGCGGGACCGGCAAGACGCCGGCGGTCCTGCTCGCGGCCGAGACCCTGCGCCGCCGCGGACACGACGTCGCGATCCTCTCGCGCGGGCACGGGCGGACCGCGCCGCGCAGGGAGGTCACGGTCCTCCTCGACGGGCGCAGGACCGACTGGCGCCTGTGCGGCGACGAGCCGTGGATGGTCCACCAGTCCCTGCAGGGCTTGGGCGTGCCGGTCCTCGTCTGCCCGGACCGCGTGAAATCCGGCGAGCTCGCCGTCGAGATGTACGGCTCCCGCGTGCTGATCCTCGACGACGGCTTCCAGCACCTGCGCCTGAAGCGCGACCTCGACGTCGTGCTCGTCAACGCGCGCGACCCGTTCGGCGGCGGACGCCTCCTGCCCTGGGGCGACCTGCGCGAGCCGGTCTCGGCGCTGCGCCGCGCGCACCTGGTCGTCATCACGCACGCCGACCGCGTGACGGCCGCCGAGCTCGCCGCCCTGCGCGCGCGCATCGACGCCGCGCACCCAGGCGTGCCGGTGCTCGAGTCCGAGCACAAGGCCGACCACGTCCTCGACGTGCGCACCGAGAAGAAGCTCCCGCTCTCCTGGCTGAAGGACAAGACGGTCGTCGCCCTGTCGGGCATCGGCGACCCGCTCTCCTTCGAGTCCCAGCTCGAGTCCCTCGGCGCCAAGATCGCGCAGACGTGGCGCTACCCCGACCACCACGCCTACGCCGACGCGGAGATCCGATCGATCGAGGACCTGCGCGGCGGCCTGCCGCTGGTCACGACGCTGAAGGACTTCGTGCGCCTGCCCGACCGCTGGCGCGACCTCCTCGCCGGCGACGTGATGGTCCTGGGCATTAAGCTCGAGCTGCTCAAGGGGCGAAACCTCTGGATCGACACCCTGGACCGCCTGGCCAAGTCCGAGGAGGACGCCCCCGCGTGAGCCTGCGCCTGGCCGCCGCCGCCGCGCTCGCCCTGGCCGCCGCGGCGCCCGCCGC
>JAGWRY010000377.1 GCA_028869495.1 Elusimicrobiota bacterium
AGCGGCTCCGCGGCGGATTCCAAGCTCCAGCCGGCGCGGGCGGCGCGGGCGGCGTCCTCCGGGGGCAGGGCGCCCGCGCGCCGCTCCTGGATGTAGCCGCCGGACTCGGCGAGAGAGGCGTCGAACTCGCGGTCCATCCGGTCGAGGAGCTCGCGGTCGTGGGCGTCGGCGGCGGCGCCCAGCTCCGTCTCGATCGCGCGCACCTCCTCGACGGACTCCTCGCGCCGCGCGAGCCAGGAGCGCCGCCCGGTCGCCAGGTACTGGGCGGTCGCCTGGTCGACCCGGCGCAGGCGGTCGCGCAGGCGCGGCAGGCCCGCCAGGATCGTCAGGCTCTCGTGGAAGCGCGCCTCGAGGCGCGCGTGCGCGCGCTGCTGCAGCCAGGAGGCCGCCCCGGCCGCCGCCGCATAGGCGAGAAAGAGACCGGCGACGACGACCAGCTGGGCGCGCAGGCGGGGCGGCGTCACGGCCGGTCCTTCTTCGGGCGCTTCTCCGGCTTCGGCCGGCGCAGAGCGCGCGCGCGCGCCTCGATCGCGGCGGCTTCCGAGAGGCGGCCCATGCGCCTCAGCAGGTGCGCGTAGTGGGACAGGGCCGGGGCCAGGCGCGGGCTCCACATCCCGTAGGCGCGCTGGTCCGCGCGCAGGATCTCGCGGTAGACGGTCTCGGCGTCGGCGTCCTTGCCCTCGGCCTCGTAGAACAGCGCGAGGTCGTCTCGGGCCTCGTCGACGTCCGGGCTCGCGGCGCCGTGCGCGCGCACGCGGATGTCGAGCGCGCGCCGGTAGAGCGGCTCGGCGGCGGCGTCGTGCCCGCGCGCCTGCTCGAAGAGGGCGAGGTCCTCGAGGCGCGCGGCGACGAGGGGGGCGTCCGGCCCCAGCGCCCGTTCGGTCACGGTCAGCGCGCGGCGGTAGGCGGCCTCGGCCTCGTCGTCGTGCCCGCTCGCGCTCTCCAGCGACGCGAGGTCGGCCAGGCGGGCGGCGATCTCCGCGTAGCGCCGGGAGGGGGCCTTCTCGGCCGCCGCGAGGGCGCGCCGCAGCAGGGCCTCGGCCTCGGTTTTCTTGCCCTGGGCGGCGCAGACCTCGGCCAGGAAGGCCAGCTCCTGCGTCGTCGCCGGCGCGTCGCGGCCGTCGACGCGCTCGTGGATCGCGAGCGCGCGGCGGTACAGGGCCTCGGCGCGCGCGTCGTCGCCCTGGGCGGCGCGCAGGTCTCCGAGCGCGTCGAGGGACTCCGCGCGGCGCCAGTCCCCGGGGGGGAAGGCGGCCGCGCGCGCGGCCGCCGAGGAGAGAGCGACCTCGGCCTCGGCGAGGCGGCCGCGGCGCAGGTCGCGGTCGCCGAGGTCGTATTGGCGCCGCCAGGCGCTTTCCGCGCACGACGACAAAAGGACCGCGGCCGCGGCGGCCGCGATCCATCCCCGGTTCATCCGCGCATCATAGAAAATCGCGCGCCGCGGGCGGCGCGGATTTGCGCGTTTCTTGCGCGCCCGTTGCGCGCGCCTTGACGCGCGTCCGCTATCCTGCGAACCGGCGGGCGGCTCCCGCCGAGGAGGCGGCATGAGAAAGACAGCGGCGTTTTTGGCGGTCTCGGCGCTTCTCGCGGCGGGCGGGACGTCCCGTGCGGCTCCTGCGGCGCCCGCGGCGGAGAAGCCGCGCACGCTGGGCGTCGGCGTCGTCCTGGGCGCCCCGATCGGCGGCACCGCGAAACTGTGGCTCAACGAGAACGACGCGATCGACGCCGGAGCCGGAGTCGTCGGCGACCGCGCCGCGTTCTGGGGGGACCTGCTCGTCCACGACTGGCGCCTCGTGCGCCAGCCGGCGAAGGGGCGCCTGGGCGTCTACGGGGGGCTGGGCCCCGAGTTCCGTTCCGGAGACGAGCCGAACTTCGGCCTCCGCGCGATCGCGGGGCTCGACTACCGGCCGTCCGGGACCCCGTACGAGCTGTACGTGGAGGCGGGCCCGCTCTTCGAGCTGGACGGGGGCGGGGGGACGGACGGCGTCGGCGGCCTCGGACTGCGCGTCTATCTGGACGGCTCCCCGAGCGCGGCCGCGCGCTGAGGCTCCCGGACGCCGGGCTTAGGCTGCGGCCGGGGTGGAAGGAGCGCCGCGCCCCTGCTATGCTCTGAGCGATGCCGCTGTCGATCAAAGAAAGGGCGCGGGGCTTCTACGAGCGGCACGAGCCCGCCTGCACGACGGCCTTCTTCGCGGGCGGCTTCCTGTTCGACGCGCTGTTCGCCGGGCGCATCGACCGCCTGCCGAGCATTCTCCAGCAGGGTGCCTACCTGTCCTTGTGCGCCTGGCTGATCGGGCTCGAGCTGCGCGAGCGCTACGGCGACTTCTCGCCGCCGCCGCGCTTGGAGGCCGCCTGGCGCTACCACCGGGGCGCCACGCACTTCATGCTGGGGACCCTGCTCAACATCTACACCCTCTTCTACTTCAAGAGCGCCTCTTTGACGACCTCCCTGGCGTTCATGGCGATCATGACCGGCCTGCTCGCCGTCAACGAGCTGAGGCCCTTCGAGGGGTCGGGCGCGGCGATGCGCATGACGCTCTTCAGCCTGTGCCTGCTCTCGTACTTCGTCTATTTGGTGCCGACTTTAGTGGGCACGATCGGCCCGTGGGAGTTCCTGGGTTCGCTGGCCTGCGCGGGCGTCGTCGCCGCCGGGCTGGCGCGCTGGCTGCTCCGGCGCCTGCCCGACCGGCCGCACGCGATCTTCCGGCAGCTCGTCCTGCCGTTTTCCGGCGTCGCGCTGCTCTTCGCCGGGCTCTACTTCGCCAAGCTGATCCCGCCGGTGCCGCTGTCCTTGGAGCGCATCGGGATCTACCACGACGTCCGCTGGGAGGGGGACAAGCTCGCGCTGACGCAGACGCGCTCGCGCTGGCGGTTCTGGGAGCGCGGCGACCAGACCTTCCGGGCGCGGCCGGGCGACAAGATCTACTGCTTCGCCAGCGTCTTCTCGCCGACCGACTTCCGCGACCGCCTGCAGGTGCGCTGGAGCTACGACGACCCGCGCCGGGGCTGGCGGCAGTCCGACGCGATCCCGCTCGACATCCGCGGCGGGCGCGGCGAGGGCTGGCGGGGCTTCACGGCCAAGGCGCACTACCGGCCCGGACGCTGGCGCGTGAGCGTCGAGACCTCGGACGGGCGCGAGCTCGGCCGCATCGGCCTGGACGTCGTGCCCGACGATTCCTCCGGCCCGCGCGCGGCTCGGACGATCCTGAGATAGCGCGCGGCCGACCGGGCGGCCGGGGCGCCCCCTCCGCGGCGTATATTAAAAGATACTGAAAGATATCAATCACCACTTATCAGCGCGATGTGGACAAAGTGTCGCGTAGATGTTCGCGCGCGCCGTTCACCCTCGCCCCGGAGGCCGCTTCATGGAGAACCGCCTGTCGTCCGTCGTCAAGCGCGACGGAAGCGTCGTGCCGTTCGATCCGGCCAAGATCCGCTCCGCGATCCGCCGCGCCGGCGCCGCGACCGGGGAGTTCGGGGCGGACGAGGCCGCGACGCTGACCGACCGGGCGGTCGCCCTGCTCGAGGCGAAGCACCGCGGCGAGCCGCCGGCCATCGAGCGCATCCAGGACGAGGTCGAGAAGGTCCTGTTCGCGGCCGAGCGCTTCAAGACGGCGCGCGCCTACATCGTCTACC
>JAGWRY010000378.1 GCA_028869495.1 Elusimicrobiota bacterium
CGCTCTTCGACGCCGGCCGCGCGCCGGGCGCGCCGCCGGTCGGTCCGCAGGGCCTGCGCGAGCAGGAGCCCGTCCTCCTCCCGAACGGCACGCGCGCCGACGAGGCCCCGGGCCTGCCGGCGCCCGAGCGCGAGCCGACCGTCCTCCTGCAGGCCTACGCCCTGCCCGGCGCGCGCGACGTGGACGGCCTGTTCCAGGCCAGCGTCCTGCAGGCCGACCCGAACGACGTCGCCTCGGTCGTGACCGCGGTCAAGGCCGCGATCGACGCCGACCGCGCGCGCTTCGGCGTGCCGAGCTCGGAGCTGAGGCTGGTCAGCGCGCGCAAGTTCGCCGGGCACGGCGACCTCGCCGACACGGTCTACCTGCACTTCCGGCAGATCAAGGACAACGTCCTCGTCCACGGCGCGAGCCTCTCGATCACGGTCAAGATCCTGGGCGGCAAGCCGACGATCGTCGCGCAGACCGGGCGCCTGTACCCGGAGCTCGACGTCGACACCGCGCCGACGCTGACCGACGATCAGATCATGGACAAGATCGCCCGGCGCGTGGGCATCCCCGCGGCCGAGGCGGCCTCCCACTTCCAGTTCGCCGAGGAGAAGATCCTGTACTCGCGCGGCGCCTGGCGCCACGCGAAGCTCTACGTCGCCGAGGGCCTGCCGTTCATGGTCGCCGTGGACCTGGCCACCGGCGAGGTCTTCGCCTGGGACAACCGCACCGCGCTGAAAGAGAAGAAGCCGAAGGCGGCGCCCGCGAAGGGCTCCGGCGTCTCGGGGACGGTCGCCGGGAAGACCGTCGTCGACGGCCCGATCATGCCCGGCGCGAAGGTCGACGAGATCCCGCTCGGCTTCCTGTACGTGACGGTCGGCGGCAAGACCTACGTGACCGACAAGGACGGCCGCTTCTCGGCCGACCCGTCGCTGAAGGTCGGCCCCGCGGGGCTGACGCTGAGCGCGGAGCTGGCGGGCCCCCACGTGAAGGTCGTCGACGACGAGCACAAGGACCTGGCGATCAACGTGACGATCAAGCCCGGCGACGGCGCCTTCAAGGCCGTGTTCAACCCGAACTCGAACCTCGAGGACGAGAACGCGCTGGCCCAGGTCGCCGCGTTCATGAACGTCAACGGCTCCTACGAATTCCTGCACGCGCGCGGCCTGACGACCGAGGACATGGACAAGCGCCAGATCCCGATCACGACCAACATCAACCAGGACTGCAACGCGTACTACACGCCGGGCAGCCCGAGCTTCCACACCTTCAAGGCCAGCGCCGACTGCGTGAACTCCGCCTACAACACGGTCGTCCGCCACGAGTACGGCCACTATTGGGACGACGAGACCGGCGGCATCATGAACGGCGGCCTGTCCGAGGGCTGGGGCGACACGCTGTCGATGTACGACCTGAACAACCCGATCGTCGGCGAGCACTTCCTGAAGCACCCGGGCCCCGACGGCAAGGACTACATCCGCAGCGGCGAGAACTCGTACAAGTACAACGAGTACGACGAGGTCCACGACCAGGGCCAGGCCTGGGGCGGCTTCAACTGGATGCTGCGCGCGGCGATGATCGAGAAGCTCGGCTACGAGAAGGGCAAGGCGATGGCCGAGGCCCTGGTCCTGCCGACGATGTTCGCGAAGGCCGCGACGATCCCGGCCGCGATGGCGCAGGTCCTGGTCAGCGCGATGAAGAAGGACGGCACGCTCGCCTTCGAGGCCGAGATCCGCAAGGTCGCGCTCTTCCACGGCGTGACCCTGCCGGCCAACCCCGGCGTGGCCGCCTCGCTCCTGCCGTCGTCCTGGTCCTCGGTGCGCCTGACGTCGACGTCCGGCCCCGCCGTTCCCCCGGGCGGCGCGCCGTCCCTGGCCGGACCCGAGAGCGCGTCGGCGGACGCCCCGGCGGCGCCGGCGGGCCCCGAGTCGGCGGACTTCTCGGCCGGACGCCTGGCCCGCGGCGCCGCGCTCTCCTACGTGCGCGGCTACCTGGACTTCCACGGCGTGCGCTACACGCTGACGAAGGTCCGCGGCGGCCTGTCCGGCGCGACCTACCGCCTGACGATGAGCGGCGGCTCGCCGCGCGCGATCGCCAACCTCGTCCGGAAGCTCCGCGACGGCAGCTTGAGCCTCTAGATGCTTTAGGCTCTTCCTCAGCGCATCTGCTTCGCGGCGTCTTGCGCCGCGAAGCAGAGTCCAGCCAGCGGCGGGCGGCCTCCGGGCCGCCCGCCTTTTTTTGTTCGGCCCCGATGTGACCGTTTTGCTCTTTCCGGGCGCCGAAAGATATGTAATACTGGCGGCCATGAAGAAAACCCTGGCCGCCCTCGTCGCCGTCCTGATCGCCGCCGCGCCCGCGGGCGCGGCCGAATGGCTCCCTCTCGGCCCCCGCGCCCTCGGCATGGGCGGCGCGGGCGTCGCCCTCGCGCAGGGCCCGCTCGCGTCCTACTGGAACCCGGCCGCCCTCGGCCGCCCGACGATGGACTCCTACGGCATCCAGATCCCGGTGACCGCCCACGCGGGCCTGACCGGCGACGTGATCGCCGGCGCCAACGACCTCAAGAACGTCCAGAGCGCCTGCCCCGGCGGCGCCGACTGCACCCCCGGGAACATCACGAAGGCGCTCAACGAGCTCAACCATCCCGGCAACGGCGCGCGCATCGACGTCGGCACCGGCGCCAACCTCAAGATCGGCAAGTTCGCCCTCTTCGTCGACGGCTTCGCGGACGTCGGCGCCGTCCCGAGCATCGACACCGTGAACACCAGCACGAGAAGCACGGACTCGACCTACGTCGGGAAAAACACCTCGGCGCTGATCCTCAAGGGCGCGCGCATCGTCGAGGGCGGCATCGGCTACGGCCACGAGCTGCCGTTCGTGCCCGGCCTCTACCTCGGCGGGAACCTGAAGATCATGAACGCGCAGGTCGGCTACGCCAGCCAGCAGATCATCACCAGCAACAACGGCAACTCGGACATCCTGTCGAACTTCAAGAACGGCGCGAAGACCAGCTCGAACTTCGGCGTCGACGCGGGCGCGCTCTGGGACCTGCACCGGACCTTCGACTGGATGCCGCTGCACCCGCGCGTGGGCCTCGTCGGGCGCAACCTGAACGATCCGAAGTTCGATCTGCCCGCGGCCGCGCTCGCCGCCGGAGAGACCGGCAAGTACTCGGTGAACCCGCAGGTGCGCTTCGGCGCCTCGATCAGCCCGTTCCACTGGTGGAACATCGCCGCCGACGTCGACATGACGCGCAACCTGACGCCGGTCGACAACGTCGCCACCCGCAACTTCGGCGTGGGCACCGAGGTCAACGTCTTCAACCGCTCGTGGATCAACATCCCGCTGCGCGTCGGCCTGTCGAAGAACCTGGCCGAGAGCGCCTCCGGCACGATGTTCAGCGCCGGCGCGGGCCTGAACTTCCTGCACTTCATGATCGACGCCTCGGGCTCGGTCTCGCCGAAGACGATCGACACGCAGACGCAGGGCCAGTCCACGAAGATCCCGCGCGAGCTCGCCGCGGCGGTCCAGCTGAGCCTGCTCTTCGGCGGCTCCGAGCAGTCGGACTCCTCGCCGTCGTCCGCGGCGTCCGCCGCGCCGGCCGCGCCGCCGGCCGCTCCCGCGTCGGTCGCGCCGCCCCAGCCGACGCCGGCCCAGGTCCAGCAGGTCCAGCAGGACGCCGACAAGGCGCAGAAGGAGTTGGACCAGCAGAAGCCGCAGTAAGAGCGGCTAGAGATCCCAGCGGCGGATCAGGAGGGCGGCCGTCGTCCCGAACAGGGCGTCGGCCGCCCAGCCCGCCGCCCAGGGCGGCAGGGTCCCGCCGACGCCGAGCGCTCGCGCGATCTCGATGAACCACAAGTAGGCGAACGAGAGGACGAGCGCGACGCAGAAGCTGACGACGCGCGACGAGCGGCGCAGGCGCAGGGCGATCGGGATGCCGAGCGCGCAGATCACGATGTTCGCGAACGGATAGGCGAGCTTGGACTGCGCGGCGACCTCGTACTCGCGCGGCGAGCCCCCGAAGCGCCCGACGCGCTTGGCGTAGGCGCGCACCTCGCGCCAGGTCATCTCGTCGGGGTTGAGCGGGCGCGCGATCAGGCGGGAAGGAGGCGCATCCAGCGGCGACGGACGCGAGCGGAACGCCGTCGCGACGACGCCCCGCGGGCCGAACGTCCGCTCGACGCCGTCCTCGAAGCGCCAGTTCCCCGCCGACGCGTTCCAAACGGCGCGCTTGGCGTCGAGCTGACTGACGACGCCGTCCGGCCCCATCGTCTCCAGGACCGGGCGCGCCATCGTCCCGGCGCGCGGCTTGTAGAGGCTCGTCTGAACGAACATCCCGTCGTAGGCGAACACGACGTTCGAGTACATCGCCCACTCGGGCTCCGGGTGCACGCGCTGGTGCCACAGCGCGCGCGAGCGCGCCCAGGCCGCCGGCATCACGGTCTCCTGCGCGGCGAAGGCGACGAGCGACACGCCCAGCGACGCCCACAACAGCGGCAGCCAGAAGCGCCTCGTCTCCAGGCCGCAGGCCTGCGTCGCCAGCCACTCGCCGCTCTGCACGAAGCCGCTCATCGCGACCAGGGTCGCGAGCAAAGTCGCCATCGGCACGACGCGCACCGTCCAGTACGGGACCTCGAGCGCCAGGCACTCGAGGACGATCCCGAGCGGCGCCGGCGACTTGATCAGGTAGTTCATCTTGTCGAACGTGTCGCCGAGGAAGATCAGCACCGCGAACAGGCCCAGCCCGAACAGGAACGGCTTCAGGAAGCGGCCGAGCATGTGGCGCGTGAAGATCGTCACTTGGCGGCCGCCAGGCGCGTCAGCCACGCGCCCGCCCCCAGGCCGACCGCGTCGCCGAGGAACGGCGCGATCGGGGCCAGCAGCTCGCCGTGCCGGCCCAGGCTGATGCCGACGACGAGCAGCGCGTAGTAGACGAACATCACGAACAGGCTGGCCGCGAAGTCCGCGCCGCGCGCCCGGCGGCGGAAGCCCAGGCCCAGCGGCGCCGCCAGCCAGAAGAACACGAACGGCGAGAGGGCCCCGGCCGTGCGCGCCCCGGCCTCGGTGCGATACTCGCGGCGGTGGAAGGCCGAGGTCTTCGGGTCGCGCGCCCGCGCGAGCAGGCGCGGGGTCGACAGCTCCTGCAGGTCGAGCTCGCGCGGCTGGGGCGGCGCGGCCAGCGGCACGTGGACGCGGTAGCGGTCGAAGCGCCCGGACGTGAAGCGCTCGGGATCGGGGTTCGGCAGCTGCAGCTGGCCGTCCTCCAGCACGAGGTCCACGCCGCGTCCCGGCTCCAAGGTCAGCCGGCCGCGCGCCGCGTTGACCCGGACCGCGTCGGCGCTGCCGGGCCGCACGAGATAGACGTCCTTCATGCGTCCGCTCGAGCCGTCGGCCTCGCGCGCGTACAGGCGCCAGGGGCCGAGCCTCAGGAACGTCCGCGGCTCGAGGTCGATGCGGGCCATCTTCTGCGCGGCCTGCGTCGTGCGCACGCGGAACGAGTGGTAGCCGTCGGGGCCGGCCTTGTGGTTTATGTAGAGGAGCAGGACGGACAGCGCGACCCCCAGCCACAGGAACGGGCGCGTGATCTCCCGGTAGGAGAAGCCCGCCGCGCGCAGGGCCATCGCCTCGCCCGAGTCCGAGAGCGCGCCGAAGGTCACCAGCGCCGCGACCAGGTACGCCATCGGCACGGCCAGGCTCAGGAAGGACGGCAGGAGCCGCGCGAAGCAGGCCAGGATCCACCCCAGCGGCAGGCCCTTGAGCATCGCGGTCGTGAACAGCCGCATGAACTGGTTCATCAGCAGGACGCCGAGGAACATGGCCAGGCTCGCCGCGAAGACCGGCAGGAACTGCTTCAGGAGGTAGCGGGAGACGATCCGCATGAGCATTGATTTTACGTTATAATCCGCGCATGGACACCTCGAAAGCCGTCTCCGTCGCCGACGCGCGCCACGCCGACTACCTGGAGGACCTCAAGGCCCTCGCCCGCATCCCGAGCGTCTCCTTCCCCGGCTTCGACCCGAAGGAGGTCGTCCGCTCGGCCGAGGCGGTCGCCGCCCTGTGCCGCGCGCGCGGGCTGGAGAACGTCGAGCTCCTGACGCTGCCCGGCGCGCACCCGTACGTCTACGCCGACTGGCTGCACGCGCCCGGCAAGCCGACCCTTCTGCTCTACGCGCACCACGACGTCCAGCCCGCCGGCCGCGAGGAGCTTTGGAAGTCGCCGCCGTTCGAGCCGACGGAGCGCGAAGGGCGTCTCTACGGCCGCGGCTGCGCCGACGACAAGGCCGGCGCCGTCGCGCACACCAGCGCGATTGCCGCCTGGCTCGAGGCCGCGGGCGCCCTGCCGCTGAACGTGAAGGTCATCATCGAGGGCGAGGAGGAGTGCGGCTCGGACCACCTGGAGGCCTTCCTCGCGAAGTACGCGGACAAGGTGATGGCCGACGCGATCGTGCTGACCGACACCGGCAACTTCGACGCGGACACCCCGTCGATCACCGTCGCTTTGCGGGGCCTCGCCGCCCTCGACGTGACCGTGCGCTCGATGGACCACCCGCTGCACTCCGGCATGTGGGGCGGCCCGATCCCCGACCCCGTCCAGGCCCTGGCCAAGATGATCGCCGCCTGCACGGACGCGAAGGGACGCATGACGATCCCCGGCGTCTACAAGGACGTGAAGAAGCCGGGCCGGGCCGCCGAGGCGAGCCTCAAGCGCCTGAAGTATCCCGAGAAGACCTTCCGCGCCCAGTCCGGCCTGGACAAGGAGACGCGCCTGCTCGTGCCCGCGAAGGACCTCCTGCGCTCGAACTGGTACCGGCCGTCCTTCTCGGTCAACGCGATCCAGGCCTCGTCGCGCAAGGACTGCGCGAACATCATCAACGAGTCGGCCTGGTGCCACATGGGCATCCGCCTGGCCCCCGGCATGGACGCCCGCAGGACGCTCGAGGCGCTCAAGAAGCACCTGAAGAAGAACGCGCCCTGGGGCGTGACCGTCGAGCTCTCCGCCGGCGACGCGAGCCCGGCCTGGACCACCGACACCGACGCCCCGGCCTTCGCGGCCGCACGCCGCGCCCTCCAGAAGGGCTACGGCCGTCCGGCGATCGACATGGGCTGCGGCGGCTCGATCCCGTTCGTCGGGCCGTTCGCGAAGGCGCTCAAAGGGGCGCCGGCGCTGCTGATCGGCGTCGAGGACCCGCTCTCGAACCCGCACTCCGAGAACGAGAGCCTGCACCTCGGCATGTTCAAGAAGGCGATCGCCTCGGCGATCCACCTGTACGCCGAGGCCGCGGCCTTGCCGTCGCTGAGATAGCGGCGCCTAGTCCAGCGCCATCAGCGTCACGCGGAAGCGCAGGGTCCGCTCTCCGCGCACGACCTCGACCGTCACGCGGTCGCCGACCTTGCGCGCGTCGAGCGCGTGGTACAGGTCGTCGTAGTCCCGGATCTTGGTCCCGTCCACGCCGACGATGACGTCGCCGAGCGCGTAGCGGCCGCCGGGCTCGCGCCGCATCCCGCGCAGTCCGGCGCGCGCGGCCCCGCCGCCGCGCGCGACCGAGGCGATCACGACGCCGGGCTGGTCGCCGAGCAGGTAGTACTTCTGCCCGGGCGTCAGGATCGTGACGCCGAGCCCCGGGCGGATCACCTTGCCGTACTTGATCAGCTGGGGCACGATCCTCTTCAGGAACGACACCGGCACCGCGAAGCCGATGCCCGCGTTCGACCCGGACTGGCTGTAGATCATCGTGTTCATCCCGATCAGGTCGCCGTCGGAGTCGAGGAGCGGGCCGCCGGAGTTGCCCGGGTTGATCGCGGCGTCGGTCTGGATCATGTCGCGGATCGTGACCCCGCCGATGCCGTCGACCTCCCGGCCGAGCGCGGAGATGATCCCCTGGCTCAGCGAGTGGTCGAGGCCGAACGGGTTGCCGATCGCGATCGCCTGCTGGCCGACCTGCAGGCTGTCGAGGGAGCCCAGCCCGATCGGACGCAGGGTCCCGACCGGCTTGTCGAGCTTCAGGACCGCGATGTCGTGCTGCTTGTCACGGCCGACGAGGGACGCCTGGACCTGCTTGTGGTTCTCCATCGTGACCAGGAAGGCGTCGCCGCCCTTGACCACGTGGTAGTTCGTCACGATGTGCCCGTCCTTGTCCCAGACGATGCCGGAGCCCGCGCCCTGCGGGATCGCGTACTCGTCCATGAACATGTTCTCGTCGATCGCGACGTTGGTCACGAAGACGACGGACGGGGCGTTCTCGCGGAACACCTTGATCGTGTTCTGCTCCTCGGGGAGGAGCGCGGAGGCGCGGACGGCGCAGGCGGCGAGCAGGAGCGCGGCCAGGAGTCGGGTCTTCATGGGGCGATTTTATATAATCGCGGCCCGTGACTTCTTCCCCGACGCGCTGTCCGGCCTGCGCCAGCGCCGCGCCCGAGGTCTCGCGCCCGACCGTCGAGCCCGGCTTCGAGATCCGCGTCTGCCCGGACTGCGGCTGCGGCCGGACCTGGCCGCCGGTTCCGCCCGAGAAGATCGGCGCCTGGTACCCGCCGCTCTACTACGGCCGGCGCAACGTCCGCTTCAACGTCGTCTTCGAGGGCCTCGTGCGCTGGTTCCGCCGCCGCCGCGCGGCCGTCCTCTTCGGGCGCGTCGCGCGCGGCCCGGTCCTCGACGTCGGCTGCGGGCGCGGGGTGATGCTGGCGGAGCTCCGCCGCCTCGGCTACGAGCCGCACGGCGTCGAACTCTCGGAGACCGCCGCGCGCCACGCGCGCGAGGTCCTGAAGCTGCCGGTCACGGCCGAGGACTTCACGCGCGCCCCGCACGAGAAGGACCGCTACAACGCGATCGTCTTCTGGCACTCGCTCGAGCACTTCGCGGACCCCGCGGCCGCGATCGCGCGCGCGCACGAGTCCCTGAAGCCCGGCGGGCTGCTGACGGTCGCCGTCCCGAACTACGGCGGCCTGCAGGCGCGGCTGTTCGGCCGCTTCTGGTTCCACCTCGACGTGCCGCGCCACTACGCGCACTTCACGCCGAAGGCCCTGCGCGCGCTGCTCGAGCGCGCGGGCTTCCGCATCGTCCAGCTCGACCACTTCAGCTTCGAGCACAACCCGTACGGCTTCCTGCAGAGCCTCCTCAACGCGCTCGGCTTCCGCTACAACCTGCTCTACTCCCTGCTGAAGAACGACAGCGCGCGCACCGACACCGCGCGCGCGTTCCCGGTCCAGTCGCTCGAGGTCCTCCTCCTCCTGCCCGTCCTGGTCCCGCTGTCGATCGCGGTCGCGGTCCTCGAAGCCGGCCTGCGCTCCGGCGGCACGATCGAGGTCTACGCGTTCAAGGAATGAGGACGCCCGCCCCCGGCGACGCCCTGCTGGCCGTCCTGGCGCTCGTCTTCGCCGTCTCCCTGGCCCTCGGCGGCCCGCCGCGCTTCCTGCCGCCGTGGACCGCGCTCTTCCTGCTGTCGGCGGCCGCCGCCGCGCTCCTGTGGCGGCGCGAGACGCGCGCGGGGCGCGAGCCCCTGCTCAGCCGTCCGGACGCGGCGCTGTTCTGGCTGTGCCTGACGCTGTACCTGGCCTCGTTCCGCTGGCACGGCGGCGACGACATCCCGAACGGCCTCCTGCCCTACTGCCTCCTGCGCCACGGCACGCTCTCCTTCGACCCGTACCGCGCCTGGGCGACGCGCGCGGGCATGGTCGACCTGATCCGTCCGGTCGGCGGCCGCCTGCTCTCGGCCTATCCGATCGGCGCCGGCGTCGCGGCCCTGCCGCTCTACCTGATCCCGGCCGCCTTCCACGCGCCGCCGACCGACGTCTTCCTGCACAACCTGTCGAAGATCGCCGGCGCGCTGATGACCGCAGGCTCGGTCGTCTGCGTGCGGCGCGTCCTGGTCAAGCGCTGTTCGGCGCGCTGGGCCGCGGCCTGCGCGCTCCTCTACGGCCTGGGCACGTTCTGCTACAGCGTGACGTCGCAGGCGCTCTACTCGCAGTCGCTGGCCCAGCTCGGCGTCGCGCTGGGTCTGTGGGGCCTGGTCGAGGAGGGCGCGGGCTGGTCGGCGCTGGCGGGCCTGGGCTTCGGCCTCTCCTGGGCCGCGCGCGAGGACAGCGCGCTCTTCGTCGCCGCGGCCGGCCTCTTCGTCCTGTTCCACGAGCGGCGCCGCCTGCCCGCCTTCCTGGCCGGCCTCCTGCCGCCGGTCCTGCTGAACTTCGCCTACTGGCTCCATTACACGGGGACTTTGCACCCGCCCTACTTCGCCCTGCAGGCGCACCTCTTCACGGGCTTCCAGCTCTCGGTGCTCGCCGACACGATGCTGAGCCCGTCGCGGGGCTTGCTGCTCTTCTTTCCGGCCGCCGTCTTCGGCGTCTGGGGCGCCGCGAAGATCTTCCGCGACCCGCGCGCGCGCTGGTCCTGGTACTTCGCCGGGGCCTCGCTGGCGGTCTGGCTGCTGTTCGCGTTCCGCTCGACCTGGACGGCCGGCAACTCCTACGGGATGCGCTACTTCGCGCTGGCCGTCCTGCCGCTGTGCCTGTTCGCCGGCGAGCGCGAGCGCGAGATCCGGGACTCGCCGCGCCTGCGCGCGGCCTGGACCTGGACCTTCGCCTTCTGCGTGCTGGTCCACGCCTGCGGCGCGAACTTCCGCTGGCCGGGCTACAACTGGACGATCGACGACCAGCTGCGCACGGTCTGGAGCGCGCGGATGTTCCCCCTCCTCCAGCTCTTCGTCAACGGCGGGCCGATCGACGGCACGCCCCAGCCCTGGCGCACGCTCTACGCGCTGGCGCTCTTGAGTCTCGTCTGGCTGCCCGCCGCCTGGATGCGGCGCTGGCTGGCGGCTAGCGAGCCGTCTTGAGGACGGCCGCGAGGGCCTCGGCCGGGGTCCGGCCGTTCTTCTCGGAGACGACCATGCCCAGGAACTCCCAGGCCGCCTCCGGGCGCCCGGCCAGCACGCCCGCCTCGTAGGCCATCCCCGCCAGGCCGCCGCGGCGGTAGACGACGAAGGGGTCGGACTTGCCGCCCGAGCGCGCCCACTCGCGGCCCGCGCGGAAGTTCGAGAGGTTTCCCTCGTGCACCGTCGGCACGCGCCCCGCCTCGACCGCAGGCAGGCCCGCCAGCTCGATCGCGCGCAGGATCTCGGAGGCGACCGCCGGCGGCTCGCCGCCCCAGCGCTCGGTGACGAGGCCCTCGTCCTGGAGCCAGTGCGTGTACTCGTGCGCGAACAGGACGCGGTAGTGGAGCGTCAGGTCGGCGATCCTGCGCCAGCCCGGCTTGACCATCAGCCGGATGCCGAAGTCGTGGCGGAAGTGGCCGTCGGGGATGCCCAGGTGGTCGGGGTGGTCCTTGTACGTCCACGACGAGTGCCAGCGCATCGGCCAGCCGTTCGTGCGCTTCAGGACGTCCCGGCGATGCGCGTCGTCGAGCGGCCGCCCCAGCCGCGCGGCGACGACCGGCAGCTCCTCGCGCGCGGCCGCCGGGATCGTCTCGTCGACCACGCGCCGCTCCTCCTCGGCGCGCAGCCGCCAGGGCTCCGTCGCCCGGCGGATCACGCGCGCGATCCGTCCTCCGCGCGCGGACTCCGCCGCGGGGACCGGC
>JAGWRY010000379.1 GCA_028869495.1 Elusimicrobiota bacterium
AAGCCGCCGCCCGCCCTGCTGGGCCTGCCGGCGCGCCGCCCCGCGACCGGCCCCCGCGGACGCCCGACGCCGTCCGCTCCGGCGGACCTCGCGGCGCTCCAGGCTCTCGACCTGCGCGCCCTGCCCCGCGACCGGCGGCGCAAGCCGCATTGGGACGCCTCCGATTGGCACGACGGCCCCGCGCGCGGCCTGCCGCGCGGGAAGTCCTGGCTCTGGGTCTATCAGGACGGGCGCCGCTGGTGGGCGCTGGCCGGGGATCCGGCCGCGCCGGCCCTGAACCGCTCCGGCGCGTGGTGGGTGCGGCGGCAGGGGGTCTGGCTCCTCGTGCACGACGGGGCGCTCTGGGCCTGGCGCACGTTCAGCGACTGGCGCGCCTCCGGACTCTTCCAGCCGGGCACCGGCGTCGAGATGGTCTACAGCCGGGACCTCGCGCGCGTCGCGATCGTGACGCCCGGCCGCGGCGCCCGGGTCTACGACGCGCGCACGGGCGCGGAGCTGGCGCGCATCCCGCCGGAACGGATGCCGCGGCGCCGGCGACCGAGCGCGCCCGCGGCGCTCGATCCCTCCTGGTAGCATGCGCGCGGATATTTTGTATCCTGCCCGCATGCGCGCCTCCCTCGCCGCCGCCCTGCTCGCCCTCGTCCTCGCTCCGCGGCCCGCGGCGGCGCAGGAGGCCTACGGCGCGCGCGGGCTCTTCCCGGTCTACGTGGTCGGCGGTCACTGGATGATCTACGACAAGACGGACTCCGCCGCGGCGCGCGCGGCGCTCCGGCCCGGCGGGACCTTCCTGCTGATCGGCAGTTCCGGCGAGGGCGTGTTCACGGTCGCGCGGACCTCGGCGGCGTACGGCGGAGCCTGCCGCCGCGGCAAGCCCGCGCGCCTGCGCGCGGCCCTGCTCCGCGGCCCGATCCGCCAAGTCGGAGTCCCGATCCTGGCGATCCGGGCGCCGAAGAGCTTCCGTCTCGAGGGCTCGCGCGCGGTCTACCGCGCCCTGCCCAACGCGGTCGACGAGGGCGTCTACAAGACCCTCGAGGTGGCTCTCGCGCGGGAGACGATCGCCGACGTCAAGAGCGGCGCCTTCCGCTTCAAGCCCGGCGACGCCGGCCGGGACGCCTTCGTCGCCGACCCGAACCCCGACAAGATCCTGCTCAAGATCGACTACGCGTCCCACCCGAAGATCGCCGGCCTCGCGGCGCCGACGGTGCTCGTCGACGGCGAGCAGATCTCGGACTCCTTCCGCCGCTGCCTGTACCTGGCCGACGGGAGCAAGCTGGTCGGCCGCTGCGTCGAGATGCCCCACGACCTGATGGCCGAGACCGCGCTCCTGCGCTTCGTCTCCTACGACCCCAGCGGCGCCGGCACGCCGCTCCTGCTCGCCTACACGCCGAAGCCTCCGCTCTGGGGCGACGAGCGCTGGGGCTTCGTCCTGCGCGCCGCGGGGCCGAGCCTGTTCCTGCGCGACGCCCTGGACCCGCGCTGCCGGGCCAGCTTCTAGGGAGCTACTTCCCCGGCCGGAGCATCTCGCGCAGGGCCCAGCCCGCCGCGACGGCGGCGAAGGCCTTCGGCACCAGCCCCGGCAGGACCCGCCGCCAGACGGGATCCGTCATCCCCTTCCAGATCGCGGCCGTCGCGGCGACGAGGACCAGCGCCAGGAGCGCCTTGTCGGCGATCAGGTTCCAGTCGACGCTCGGCGGGCGCAGGACCCTCCGCACGCGCCGCCGGTCGCCCCAGGAGAGCTTCTGGAACTTCACTCCGGCCCACTTCGACAACTCCGAGTTCTCGCTCCAGACGACGACCGCCCGCCCCTCGGCCACGCCGTGCTCGTCGAGCGAGAGGCGGAAGCGCAGGACCTGCCCGCGGGAGAGGTCGGTCTGCGTCTCGACGCGGAAGCCCTTGTCCGACAGGTCGTGGGCGAGGGCGTTGTCGTCGAGCAGGCGCCCGGTCTCGTCGGAGAGGACGAGAGGGAATTCCGTCAGCAGGCGCGCCGAGGTCCGCCGTTCGGAGCGGGTCATAGCGGGACGTCCGCGTCGTCGCCCTCGTCCGGAGACTTCTTCTTCTCCGGCGGGCCGAGCCGCAGCTGGCGCAGGAACTCGCGGAACGCGGGCTCGATCTTCTCGAACTCCGCGCGCTCGGCGCGCAGGCTCGCGGTGTACATCCCCGCGGGGTCGGGGACGAGGACCGTCTCGATCACGGTCACGACGACCTCGCTGCCGGTCAGCGTGCTCCGCGGGTAGTCGTGGGTCGTCACGCGGGCGGCGCGCCCGGCCCGCGTGCCGACCATGACCTCGAAGTCTCGCGCCGGATCGTCGATCGAGCCCGCGGCGGCGCGCAGCTCGCGCAGGGCCTCGTCGTAGCCGAGGAAGCCCTTCGCGGTCGCGCTCGTGAAGAAGACGGCGATCCGGGCCGAGCCCTTCGGTTCCCGCCAGAGCAGGCCGTTGCGCCCCGCGAGAGGCGGTCCCCACCTCAGGGTGTCGCGCCACGAGAAGAACGGGGAGGGATTGAGCGGCAGCTCGCGGCGCAGCAGGCCCTCGCGCGGCACGACCGCCGGGGCGCCGAGCTCGCGCAGACGCGCGCGCAGGAGGGGCGGCCACTGCGTCCCGGCCAGCGCGCGCTCGGCCGCGCGCAGGGAGTCCGCCTCCTCCTCGGGGGTCGCGGTGTACGCGTACAGGTTCACGTCGCGCGGGATCGGCGCGTGCCGCATCCACGGCGTCAGGAGCTGTCCGAGGACGTCGAGCGCGCGGTTCACGGCGACGTCGAACTCGGGGAAGATGGCGGCCATCTTCAGCGAGCCGAGGAAGGCCTCCCCGCCGCGCGGCAGGACGACCGCGCGGCTCCGCCCGTCGGCCGGGGAGATCGCGATCTCGTAGCGGACGCCGCGCGCGGGGAACGAGATCGACGTCAGCGCGTAGCGGCCCGGCGCGACGTCGACGAAGATCGCGTCGCCCTCGGGCGATTTCGCGTTCGAGACGATCGTGCGCCCCGGGATCGGCTCGCCGTTGTCGTCGAGCTGTTCGGCGGTCGCCCGGTCCGGCACGTCCGACGTGAACGGGAGGACCGCGCCGCGCACGCGCGCGCGCACGATCAGCACGCCGTGGTCGACCGACGTCGGCTCCGGGGCGGGGGGCAGGGACGCGCAGCCGGTCAGGAGCGCCAGGAGGGCGGCGAAGGCGGCGGCCGTGGCTCGCATCGCGCCATTGTACGATTTTCTATAATCCGGGCATGACGACCGGGCCGGAATACGACCTCGAGAAGCTCGCCAAGGAACTCGTCGTCGGCCGGCTCAAGGGCGACGCGGACGCCCCGGTCCGCGCCGCCGAGCTCGCGCGCCGGACGGCGGTCGCGGCCGTCGCCAGCACGCGCGCGCGCCAGGACCCGCGCCTGACGATCGTCGCGGTCTGCCGCGGCGCGATGGGCGGCATCCTGCTCCTCGACCAGAGCCTGCCGGCCGCGGCCGTCGCCCTGCTGTCGCAGATGGCGACGCTCGCGCAGGAGGCGAACCTCGACCCGGCCGACTGCATGACCTGGGCGATGCAGGGCATCGCGCCGGTCTGCCGCCTGGCGCCCGCCGGCGCGGCCGACGCCGTCCAGTCCGCGATCGACGAGAACTTCATGGGCGCGGGCGCGGTCTTCGGCGAGATCCTGCAGGCCGCCGGACGCTGACGATGAAGGTCGCCCTGGCGCAGATCGACGCGACGGTCGGCGACCTGCGCGGCAACTCCGAGAAGGTCCTCGCGACGCTCGCCTCCGCCGCGCGCCGCGGCGCCCAGCTCGCGGTCTTCCCGGAGCAGACCCTCGGCGGCTACCCGGCCCTCGACCTCTGGGAGGAGCGCGGCTTCGACGAGGCCAACGAGCGCGCGCTCAAGAGCCTCGCCCGCCGCGTCGGCGACGTCGCGGCGCTCGTCGGCTTCGTCTCGCGCAGCCGCGAGCGCGTCGGCAAGCCGGTGCGCAACTCGGTCGCGCTCCTGCACAAGCGCCGGGTCGTCGCGGTCCGCCACAAGACCCTGCTCCCGACCTACGACGTCTTCGACGAGGCCCGCTACTTCGAGCCCGGCGGCGAGAACCCGCCGATCCTCTGGCGCGGGTGGCGCCTCGGCGTCACGATCTGCGAGGACGCCTGGGCCAGCGATCCGACCGCTCCGCGCCGCCTCTACAAGACCGACCCCGTCGCCGCGCAGGCGAGGGCCGGGGCCGACCTTCTGCTGAACCTGTCCGCCTCGCCGTACCTGCGCGGCAAGGCCGCGACGCGGCGCGCGCTGCTCTCGGCGCACGCGCGGCGCGCCCGCAAGCCCCTGCTCTACTGCAACCTGGTCGGCGGCAACGACGAGATCCTCTTCGACGGCGGCAGCCTCGCCTACGACGGCCGCGGGCGTCTGCGCGCGCGCGGCGCCTTCGCCGCGCCGGACATGCTGGTCCTCGATCCGGAGACCTGGGAGGGGGCCGCGCTCGCGCCGGAGCCCGACGAGATCGGCCAGGCCGTCGAGCTGATCGCGATGGGCATCCGCGACTTCGCGCGCAAGTGCGGGCTCAGGACCGCCTTCGTCGGCCTCTCCGGCGGGATCGACTCGGCCGTCGTCGCCGCGCTGGCCGTCCGCGCGCTGGGGCCCGAGGCGGTCGTCGGCGTCTCGATGCCGTCGGCGTACTCGTCGCGCGGCAGCGTCGCCGACGCCGAAGCCCTCGCCCGCAATCTCGGCATCGCGCTCAAGACCGTCCCGATCGCCGGCCTCTACGACGCGTACCTGAAGGCGCTGGGCCCGGGGTGGGGGAAAGGCGCGCCGGACCTCGCCGAGCAGAACCTGCAGGCCCGCGCGCGCGGCGCGGTCCTGATGGCGCTGTCCAACAAGACCCCGCGCGGCTTCGTGCTGACGACCGGCAACAAGTCGGAGCTCGCGGTCGGCTACTGCACGCTCTACGGGGACATGTGCGGAGCGCTCGCGCCTCTGGCCGACGCGCCGAAGCGCCTCGTCTACCGGTTGGCCGAGCGCCTCAACGAGGCGCGGGAGCTCATCCCGCGCGCGACGATCGAGAAGGCGCCGTCGGCCGAGCTCAAGCCCGGCCAGAAGGACCAGGACGACCTGCCGCCCTACGACCAGATCGACGACGCGCTCGAGGCCTGGGTCCAGGCGCGCCTGTCGCCGGCGCGCGTCGCGAAGGCGGTCGGGAACCGGCGCGTCGCCGAGCTCCTGCTCGACCGGATGGACTCCACGGAGTTCAAGCGGCGCCAGGCGCCGCCGACGCTGAAGATCTCGTCGAAGGCCTTCGGGCTCGGCCGGCGGATGCCGATCGCGAAGGCCGGCTGGCGCGTCCGCGCCGGAGGCTAGGCCGCCGCCGCCTGCGCCTCGGACGAGCCGTCCGGGCGCCACTCGTAGACGTCGCAGCCGTCGACCTTCTTCTGCGCGGGACGGAAGCCCTGCATGCGCACGCCCTCGATCGCGTGCGCGCCGATGTAGATCGTGTTCGCGTCGGCGTACTTCTGCATGTGGCCGGCGATGTCGATGTTGCGGTCGGCCATCTCCTCCATGCGCACCGAGTCGTCGAACATCACGCGCCCGGCGTTGATGCCGCAGCGCACGCGGAAGTCGGCCTTGATCGTCTTGACCTGGCGGTTGAAGTGCTCGAGCCCGCGGATCAGGTCCTGCGCGGCCTGCACCGCGTTCTGGACCGAGGCGAAGCAGATCATCACGCCGTCCGGCGTCCACGCGGCCTTCAGCCCCTTGTTGGCGGCGATCACGCGCTCGACGAGCTTGCGGTACTGGCGGAAGTCGCGCTCGGCCAGCGACGCGTCCTCGCCGTGCTTCATGCCGGTCGAGTCGACGACGTCGACCGCGAGGAACGAGAGGTTCTTCTTCTGCTCCTCGAGGGACTTCTTCGTCTGGGCGTAGAGCTCGAGGAGCTTCTCGCGGTCGGTGCCCTCGACGCCGGGCAGGGCCGGCGGGACCGGCGCGGGCTCGGGGATCGGCGACGCGGCCTGCTTCTGCTCCTCGGCGCGGGCCTTCGCCTCGGCGCGGGCGCGGGCCTCCGTCTCGGCGCGGGCCTTCGCCTCGGCCTCGGCGCGCAGGCGCGCCTCTTCCTTCGCGCGGGCCGCGGCCGCCTTCTCGGCGCGCTCGATCTCCTCGCGCATCTTGCGGCGCTTGCGCTCGGCGTCCATCTCCGCGCGCGCCTCGCGGCGGTCGGCGTCGATCCGGTGCAGCATCCGCGCCAGACGGCCGCGCTCCGCCTCGCAGACGCCCCAGAGGATCATCAGCGCGCCGATGATCAGATAAGGGGAAAGGTCGACGCCGCCGTAGACCAGCGGGAGGTTCGCGCGCAGGAGGGCGGTCGCCGGCTTCTCGAGGTGCTGCTCGATCAGGAAGACGTTCTCGAGCAGGCGATAGCGCTTGAGGTCCGCGACGAACGGAAGGGCCTGCGCGACCAGCATCGTCGCGACGGCGGCCAGGGCGGAGCGCTCGAGGACGGCCACGACCAGGCTGAACGACTTGACGATGGCTTTTTTGAAATGGTGCACGAAAGCCTCCGGGGTGCGAGGGTTGAGCGTCCCTATTTTACCACGCGGCAGAAGCGCTCCCCCGCGAAAAATGGGCCCTCAGGGCCCGATTTTCGGGCCCCCGGCTAGGACGCCGAAGCCTGGATCTCGGAGAGGTCGGCGACGCGGTTGAAGGCGCGCACCAGCTTCGAGAGCACCGCGAGGCGCTGGCGCTTGAGCGCCTCGTCTTCGACCATCACCATCACCTTGTCGAAGAAGAGGTCCAGGTGCGGCTTGATCGCGACGAGGCTCTTCAGCGCGCCCTCGTAGTCGCCGCGCACGAGTCGGTCGTTCGACGCGCCCTCGACGCCGACCAGAGCGTCGTAGAGCGCGAGCTCGGCCTCGTCGACCAGCAGGGCCCGCTCGGGAAGCACGCCCTGGACGTCTCCGCGCGACTGGCGCACGATGTTCGACGCGCGCTTGAAGGTCGCCGCGAGCGGCTCGAAGGCCGGGTCGCGGCGGACGGCGTGCACCGCGACGAGGCGGCGGTAGGTCGTCGTCAGGTTCTCGAACGCCCCCGGCTGGACGGAGCGGATCTCGTCGACCGGGAAGCCCTGCTCGCCGAAGAAGGACTCCGCGCGACCCCAGACGAAGTCCGCGAGCTGAGCGACGAGCTTCTCCGGCTCCGGGACCGAGACCGGCTGGAGGGCGACGGCGCGCGCGAGCGCGGCGTTCAGGTCGAGGGGGAGCTGCTTCTCGATCAGGATGCGCACGGCGCCGAGCGCCTGGCGCCTCAGCGCGTACGGGTCGGCCGAGCCCGTCGGGGCGAGGCCGGCGGCGAAGCACCCGGCCAGGCCGTCGAGCTTGCCGGCCAGCGACACGACGGCCGCCTCGGCCGTCGCGGGGACCGGGCTCTTGGAGGCGACCGGATAGTAGAACTGCTCGACGGCCAGCGCGACCTTCTCGCCGAGGCCGTCGCGGCGCGCGTAGACGCCGCCCATCGCGCCCTGCAGCTCCGGGAATTCCCCGACGACGCCCGTCGTCAGGTCCGCGTAGACCAGCCGCGCCGCCGCGCGGACGGCCGCCTCGTCGACCGGCGCTGTCTGGCGCAGGGCGCCGCACAGGAACTCGGCCAGAGACTCGACGCGCGCGGCCTTCTGCGCCATCGAGCCCAGCGCCTTCTGGTAGGTCACGCGCTCGAGCGCGGGCAGGCGGCTCTCCAGGCGCGACGCGCGGTCGCGGCCGAAGAAGAAGGCCGCGTCGTTGAAGCGGGCTTCCAGCACGCGCTGGTAGCCCTCGCGCACGAGGTCGTCGCCGTCGTGCCGCCCGTCGCGCACGCCGACGAAGGCCGGCGCCAGGCGTCCGTCACGGCCCAGCACCGGGAAGAATTTCAGCTGCTTCTTCATCACGAGCTTGAGGAGCGCCTCGGGCAGCTCCATGTGCTCGGGCCGCAGGGCGCCGACGACGGCGGCCGGGTGCTCGGTCATGAAGAGGGTCTCGTCGAGCAGGTCCTCGTCGAGCTCGACCTTGCCGCCGGCCGCCCGGCCGGCCTTCTCGAGTTCGGACATCAGCAGAGCGCGGCGCTCCTCGGGATCGGCCAGCACGAGGCCCTTCTCGAGGACCGCGAGGTGCTCCGACGGCGCCTTGAGCGCGACCGGCTTCGGGAAATACGTCGGATGGCCGTAGACCAGATTCCCGGACTCGATTCCGGCGATCTGCACGTCGACGACATTCGCGCCGTAGAGCGCCGTGATCGCGCGGATCGGACGGCCGAAGCGGAAATCGGTCTCCTCCCAGGTCATCGTCTTCGGGAAGACGATCGAGCTCAGCAGTTCCGGGACGAGCTTTTGAAGGATGGCCGCCGCGGGCGCGCCCTTCTTCTCGACCTCGGCGTACAGCACGCCGTCGACCGGCTTGAGATCGGCGGGGGAGACGCCGTACTTCCGGGCGAAGCCCTCGGCGGCCGGGGTGAACGAGCCGTCGGACTTCCGCCAGGCCTGCTCCTTGGGGCCCTTGAAGCGCTCGAACGAATCGAGCGACGCGGGGTCCAAGCCCTCGACGACGAGGACGAGATGCCTCAAGGTGCCGTACACGCGCGCGTCCCCGTGGCCCAGCCGGCCTTTCAGCCTCTCGACGACGGACGTCTTCATCTGCTCCAGCGCCGGCGCGACGAAGCGCGCGGGGAGCGGCTCGGTGTGGACGTCGAGCAGGAAGTCGGCGGGCGCGCCGGCGTCCTTCGTCGCGGCGTTCTTATTCGCCATCACGCGGCCTCCGCCGGAGCGGCCGGCTCCGATTTCTCGATGTAGAGCTGCATCACCTTGCGCGCGAGATTGCGCACGCGCCCGATGTAGCGCGCGCGCTCGGTGACCGAGATCGCGCCGCGCGCCTCCAGCACGTTGAACAGGTGCGAGATCCGGACCACGCAGTCGTAGGCCGCCAGCGGCAGGCCCTTGGCCGCCAGGCGCTCGCCGTCGGCCTCCCACTCGTTGAAGTGGCGCGACAGCAGCGCCGTCTCGGCCTCCTCGAAGTGGTAGTGCGAGAACTCGCGCTCCTGCTGCTTGTGCAGGTCGCCGTAGGAGCGGTCGCCGCCGTAATCGAGGTCGAAGACGTTGTCCTTCTTCTGCAGGTACATCGCGATGCGCTCGAGACCGTAGGTGATCTCGACCGAGACGGGCTTGAGCGGCATCGAGCCCATCTGCTGGAAGTACGTGAACTGCGAGATCTCCATCCCGTCGAGCCAGACCTCCCAGCCGACGCCGGACGCGCCCAGGGTCGGCGACTCCCAGTCGTCCTCGATCCAGCGCAGGTCGTGCTCCTTCGGGTCCAGGCCGATGCACCGCAGCGACTCCTGATACAGGTCGGTGATCCGCGCCGGCGCGGGCTTGAGCAGGACCTGGAACTGGTAGTACTTGCCGAGGCGGTTCGGGTTGTCGCCGTAGCGCCCGTCGGCCGGGCGGCGCGACGGCTCGACGTAGGCGACGCGCGTCGGCTTCGAGGTCAGCGCGCCGAAGAACGTCGCCGGGTTGAACGTTCCCGCGCCCTTCTCGAGGTCGTAGGGCTGGACGATCGCGCAGCCGCGCTCCGACCAGAACGCCTGCAGGTCGAGGATGATCTGCTGGAAGCTCTTGCTCTTCTTCATGCGGGGGCTCCTTCGGGCTTGGCGGCGGCGCGCAGCGACTCGCGGAACTCCGCGGTCTTCAGGCGCCGTCCGATCTGCGCCTCGACGTGCGACTCCAGGACGCGGCGCGCGTCGGCGGCCGCCGAGCGGTCGAACGGGAGGGCGGCGAGCTCGGCCGGCGGCGTCTCGTGCAGGGCCTCCCAGACCCCCGCGCACGAGGCCGGCGGGCGGCCGCGCAGTCCGAAGCCGGCCTTCTCGAGCAGGCGCAGGCCGAACGAGAGGGTCAGCCAGCGGCTCGGCGAGTGCTCGAGCGCGGCCAGCGCCGCGCAGACCAGTCGGAACTTCTCGGGGCTGGGGTCGCGCTCGGCCGTCAGGCGGTCGAGCATCTCGCAGCAGTAGAGCGCCGCGGTCAGGCGCGGCAGGTCGCCGCGCAGCTCCGGGAAGCTCGCGACGATGCGCCCGCCGACGCACTTGGCCAGGTCCGTGCGCGGGGACAGGTGCAGCCGGTACTCGCCCCAGACCGCCGGTTCGGCCAGCGCCTTGAGCTTGCCCGCCGGCCGCGAGACGCCGACGAAACGCAGCGGGATCTTGCCGAGCCCCTCGGTGAACACCGTCGCCAGGCGGTCGTACTCGCCGACCGGCCGCCGCTCCAGCACCACGCCCTGTTCGTTGATGATCACCGGGCCAGGACCTTGCGCATCGCGGCGCGCTCGCGCGCCGAGGCGCGGCGCAGCGCGCGCGCCGCGGAGGGGCGCGCGCCCTCCAGCACGGGGGCCGCGCCCTCGGAGACCTCGCCCAGGTACGCCAGCCATCG
>JAGWRY010000380.1 GCA_028869495.1 Elusimicrobiota bacterium
CGCGTGAGGCGCCTCGCGCTGGCCGCCCTGCTCGCCGCGTCCGCCGCGGCCGCGTCCGCCGCGCCCGACGCCCGCCCGCTCTTCGCGCGCGGCCGGATCCAGTGGGCCGCGGGCGGCGGCTACGGCGCCTACGGCCCGCGCGACTACGCGGTGCTCGCGCTCCAGGGCGACTGGTTCCTGCGCGACGGCCTCAGCGCGGGACTGTCGGGCGAGGCCTGGCTCGGCTCGAACCCGCAGGTCTACGACCTGAGCCCGCAGGTCCGCGAGGTCTTCCTGGACGCGCCCTGGGCGGAGAAGCCCTTCGTCGGCGCCTTCTACCGCCGCACCGCCTTCAGCCGCGGCGACGCGCCCGAGGACTCGGGCGGCGCGCGCGCCGGCGTCGTGATCCCGCTGTCGGCGCGCGCCTACGCGAGCGTCGACCTCGCCTACGAGCGCTACTCGCGCTGCGACCCGCGCCTCTTCTCGCGCTGCGACCTCGTCTACCCCGAGGTCGCGATCGCCTTCGGCCTGGGCTCCTCCGGCGCGGCGCGCTGACGCGTCAGGCGGCCGGCGGGGCCGCGGGCGCCGCGGCCGGAGTCCCGCCGCCGAGCGGGTCGGCGCCGAAGCGGTTCGGCCCCGCCGTCCCCTTCAGGAAGGTCAGTTCGACGATCGGCCACAGGCAGAGGAGCGGCACGAAGTTGACCAGGATGAACCAGCCCGTGCGGTCCCGGTCGTGGCAGCGCTTGATCCCCAGCGCGACCGACGCGTAGACGGCGACCAGCAGGACCGGGACGTAGAAGAGGAGCAGTCTCTCGGGGACCAGCTCCGAGGCCTTCACCAGCGCCGCGACGGCCAGCCCCGCGAAGAAGTAGGGCCGCCGGTTCACCCGGCCCTCCGTCGAGAACCACAGCTTCGGATCCGAGTAGTCCATGAGCCCCCCGAGCGCCGACGGCGCCCGCGCCCAGCTTACCCCCGATTCGCCCTCCGCGCAAGGGGGCCGGGCGCGGGCTACTTCTTGCGCTCGCGGCCGAACAGGACCCTGCCGACGCGATGGGACAGGAGCGGACCCAGCGCGGTCATCACCGCCGTCGTGAAGACCCCGATCCCGGCGATGATCAGCGTGACGACGAAGAGCTTCGCCGCCGGCGCGACCGGCAGGATGCTGGTGCCGAGGGTCGACAGGGTCGCGACGGTGAAGTAGAGCGCCGTGTAGACGTCGCTGATCGGCGGGGAGAAGCCCGGACCGAGCAGGAGCGAGCCCAGCAGGCCGTAGACGACCACCGCGATCAGACCGAAGAACGACATCAGGTAGGCGCCGAGGCGGGAGCTCCTCTCGAAGCGCGCGCGCCAGATCAGCAGGGCGGCCAGCGAGAGCCCGGCCGGCAGGACGTCGAGCGGGGAGCGGCGGCCGGCCAGGTCCACGCACGCGGCGGCCAGCAGGAGCAGGATCGAGAAGGCCCAGGCCGAGCGCAGGCGCCAGAAGAGCCCCGCGCCGGTGACGATCATCCCCGCGCCGAGCAGGGCCTGCACGCCGCGCCCGAGGACGGCGAAGGAGAGCTCCCGTCCCAGCTCCGACAGGGGCTCCGCGCGGGCGATCAGCGAGTAGACGCCCCCCAGACCGGGAACGCGCAGGCCGGACATCACGTTCACGGCGCCGGTGAAGACGAGCAGGGCGCCGATCGGCGCCTGCGGCCACAGCCGGGCGGCCGGCGTCCGCCCCGCGCCGCCCTCCCGACGGGTCATCGGCGCTTGAACGCGAACGGCCCGCAGGCCTGCATGACGGGCATCATCTGCAGGCGGTTGACGTTGACGCGCCGGGGAAGGGTGCAGGCCCAGAAGACGGCCTCGGCGACGTCTTCGGCGGTCAGCGCGTCGATGCCGCGGTACGGCGCCTTCGCCTTCTCGGCGTCGCCGCGGAAGCGGACCAGCGAGAACTCGGTCTCGGCCAGGCCCGGCTCGACGTCGGTGACGCGCACGTTCGAGCCGAGCAGGTCGGCGCGCAGGTTCTGCGCGAACTGCAGGGCGAAGGCCTTCGTCGCGCCGTAGCAGTTGCCGCCCGGGTACGGGAAGTCGGCCGCGACCGAGCCCAGCACGACGACGTGGCCGCGGTCGCGCTCGACCATCCCGGGCAGGAAGGCGCGCACGGTGTAGGCCAGCCCGGCGACGTTGGTCGCGATCATCGCGTCCCAGTCGTCGAGGTCGGCCTGCGGCGCGGGCTCGAGGCCCCGCGCGAGCCCCGCGTTGGCGACGACGACGTCGACGGCGGCGAAGCCATTCGGGAGCGAGCGCGGCAGGGCCTCGACGGCCTTCCGGTCGCGCACGTCCAGCGCGACGGCGTGACAGCGCGCGCCGAGCTCCTTCTTGAGCGCCGCGAGGCGCTCCCGCCGCCGCCCGGTCGCGATCACCTTCGCGCCCTCGGCGGCGAAGCGCCGGGCGATCGCCGCGCCGAAGCCGGAGGTCGCGCCGGTCACCAGGACGGTCAAGGACTTCGGGTCCGCGCGCTCCACGCTACATCCCCCCGCCGTCGGCGACGCCCATCCCGTAGCGGTAGACGACCTCGCCGCCGTGCTGGGCCGTCGCGAAGAGCAGGCCGAAGCCGGCCAGCCAGAGCAGGAAGACCGCCGCGCGCCAGGCGCGCCCGTCGCGGCCGGTCTTGAACGTCCAGAAGCGGAACGCCGACAGGGCGGTGAAGGTCCAGCAGGTCCACCAGGCCAGCGTCTTGTGGTCGGCCAGGACCTCCCAGGCCAGCGGCTTGTGCGGCGCCGTGCGCTCGGCCAGAAGTCCCAGGGCCAGCGCCGTCCAGGCCGCCAGCGTTCCCAGCCAGAGCAGCCAGCTCTCGGCGGGGCCGAGCCAAGCCGGGGACGACCGTCTCATCCGCAGCCCGGCGACGGCCAGGCCGAGCGTCAGCAGGGCGATCGGGAAGTGGACCGCCGCCGGGTGCAGATGATAGGGCTCGAGGGGCACGCCCTTAGAGCTTGACGACCTTGTCGACGATGATCGCCGGCAGACCGCCCGAGCGGACGACCCGGCCCGTCACCGCCGCATCGGCGCCGGCCAGCTCCTTGGCCTGCGCGTACGGCTTCTCGTCGGAATGGTCCTGGACGACGAGGTAGAGCTTCCCGGCCTTCGTCAGCACGCCCAGCGGCGCGCCGTCCTTGAGCACGCACATCTTCGCGCACTCGGCGTGCTTGGGCCCGTGCGCCCCGTGGCCCAGGTAGCAGGCCATGTCGACCATCTCGCCCTTCAGCGTCGTCGCGGCGCCTTTCTTGGACGCCGCCTCCTTCATGTGCCCCGTGTGCGCCCACGCCGCCCCGGTCCCGAGAGCGAGCGCGAACAGCGCGACAGCGATCTTCTTCATGCGAGGGTTCCTCCTTGGATCCGTCTCGTTCCCTTCTATGATTTTTGGCCGGCGTTGTCCAACGCGCGCGACCTCCAGACCGTGAAGATCGCCGGGTAGATCAGCAACTCCAGGACGAACGACGTGAAGATGCCGCCGACCATCGGCGCGGCGATCCTCTTCATCACGTCCGCCCCCGCCTCGGCCGCCGGCGCCCACATGATCGGCAAGAGGCCCATGAACAGGCAGAGCACCGTCATCATCTTCGGGCGGATGCGCTTGACCGCGCCGTGCACGACCGCCTCCTCCAGGTCCGCGAGCGTCTTCATGCGCCCCTTGCGGACCCACTCGTCGTAGGCCAGGTTCAAATACAGCAGCATGATGACCCCGGTCTCGGCGTCCACGCCGGCCAGCGCGATGATCCCGACCCAGACCGCGACCGACAGGTTGTAATGGAGCAGGAACAGGAGCCACATCGCCCCGACCAGCGAGAACGGCACGGCCAGGAACACGATCCCGGTCTCGACCAGCGAGCCCGTGTTCACGTACAGGAGGACGAACAGGATCAGGAAGGTCAGCGGCAGGACGAGCATCAGCCGTTTCTCGGCCCTCTGCATATACTCGAACTGCCCGCTCCACTCGAGCGTGTACCCCGACGGAAGCCGGACGTCGCGCGCGACCAGGGCCTTGGCCTGCGCCACGTAGCCGCCGATGTCGCGGCCCGGGGCGAGGTCCACGTAGACCCAGCCCGTCAGCATCCCGTCCTCGTCCTTGATCATCGGCGGGCCCGTCGAGACGCGGATGTCGGCCAGCTGGACGATCGGGACCTGGGCCCCGGTCGGCGTCGGGACCAGCACGCGCTCGAGGCGGTTCAGGTCGTCGCGATAATCGCGCGCGTAGCGCACGTTGACCGGGTAGCGCTCCCGCCCCTCGACGGTCGTCGTCACGTTCATGCCGCCGATCGCCGTCTCGACGACGTCTTCGACGTCGCCGACCGTCAGGCCGTAGCGCGCGGCCTCGGCCCGGCGCACCGTGAAGTCCAGGTAGTAGCCGCCGGTCGTGCGCTCGGCGTAGACGCTGCGCGTGCCCGGGACCTTCGGCAGGACGGCCTCGATCCGCTCGCCGATCTTCTGGATCTCGGTCAGATCCGGACCGAAGATCTTGATCCCCACCGGCGTGCGGATGCCGGTGGTCAGCATGTCGAGGCGCGTCTTGATCGGCATCGTCCAGGCGTTGGTCGTGCCGGGCAGCTTCAGCGCCGCGTCCATCGCCGCGATCAGCTCGTCCCAGGTCCGGCGGCGATGCGTCGTCCAGGACAGCCCGAGCAGGCGGTGCCGGACGGCGACCTTCGGCCAATCGTCCATCGGCTTGAGCTTGACGACCGTTTCGACCATCGACAGCGGCGCAGGGTCCGTCGCCGTGCGCGCGCGCCCGACCTTGCCGAAGGCGTGCTCGACCTCCGGGAAGGACTTCAGGACCTCGTCCTGCCTCTGCAGCCAGTTCTTGGCCGCCTCGATCGAGATGCCGGGCAACGTCGACGGCATGTAGAGGATGTCGCCCTCGTTGAGGGGCGGCATGAACTCCGAGCCCAGGTGCCGAAAGACGGGGATCGTGGCCAGGACCAGGACCGCCGCCGCCGCGATCGCCGCGCGCCGCCGCTCCAGCGTCCAGCGCAGGACCGGCTCGTAGATCCGGAACAGCGCGCGGCTGATCGGATGCTTCTCTTCGGGGTGGATCTTCCCCGCCCAGACGAAGTTCGCCAGCCGCGACAGCCAGGCGGGCTTGAGCCGGAGCTCCCGCGCGGGCCGCAGCAGGATCTGCATCAGGACCGGGACCAACGTCACCGCGAGGACCGCCGCGAAGGACATCGAGAAGGTCTTCGTGTAGGCGAGCGGCTTGAAGAGCCGGCCCTCCTGGGCCTCGAGCGTGAAGACCGGCAGGAAGGAGACCGCGATCACGAGAAGAGAGAAGAAGATCGGCCGTCCGACCTCCTGCGTCGCGCGCAGGATCACGTCCTCCCGCGGCCCCGGCTCGCCGGCCGCCTGCCACTCCTCGAGGCGCTTGTGGGCGTTCTCGACCATGATGACCGCCGCGTCCACCATCGCGCCGATCGCGATCGCGATCCCGCCCAGCGACATGATGTTGGCGCTCATCCCGAGGCGCTGCATCGGGATGAAGGCCAGGAGCGCCGCGACCGGCAGGGCCAGGATCGGCACCAGCGCGCTGCGGAAGTGCCACAGGAACACGACGATCACGAGGCTGACGATGAGCAGCTCCTCGATCAGCTTCTCGCGCAGCGTCGCGACGCTGCGCTCGATCAGGTCCGAGCGGTCGTAGGTCGTCACGATCTTGACGCCCGGCGGCAGGCCGGACCTGGTCTCGGCGAGCTTCTTCTTGACCGCGTCGATCACCTTCAGGACGTTCTCGCCGTAGCGCACGACGACGATGCCGCCGACGACCTCCCCCTGGCCGTCGAGTTCGGCCGCGCCGCGGCGCATGTCGGGCCCGAAGTGCACGCGCGCGACGTTCCGGATCAGGACCGGCACGCCGTGGCGGTCGACGCCGATCGGCACGTCTTCGACGTCGCGCAGGCTCTTGATGTAGCCGCGCCCGCGGATCATGTACTCGTGCTCGCTCATCTCGAGCACCCGCCCGCCGACGTCCTCGTTCGAGCGCTTCAGCGCCGCGACGACGCGGCCGAACGGGATGCCGTAGGCCAGCAGGGCGTCCGGGTCCACCTCGACCTGGTACTGCTTGACGTAGCCGCCGACCGAGGCCACCTCGGCCACGCCCGGCACGGACTCCAGCCAGTAGCGCAGGTACCAGTCCTGGAACGAGCGCAGGTCGGCCAGGCTCTGATGCCCCGTCGTGTCGACCAGCGCGTACTCGAAGCCCCAGCCGACGCCGGTCGCGTCCGGGCCGAGCGTCGGGTGCACCCCCGGCGGCAGCTTTCCCTCCAGCTCCGAGAGGTACTCGAGCGTGCGCGAGCGCGCCCAGTACATGTCGACGCCGTCCTGGTAGACGATGTAGACGAAGGACAGCCCGAAGAACGAGTAGCCGCGCACGGTCTTGACCTTCGGCGCGGCCAGCATCGCGGTCACGATCGGATAGGTGACCTGGTCCTCGACCAGGTCCGGCGAGCGGCCCGGCCATTCGGTGAACACGATCGTCTGCACGTCGGAGAGGTCCGGGATCGCGTCCATCGGGATGTTCTTCAGCGCGTAGAATCCCCAGCCGACGGCGAAGAGGAGGCCGAGGAAGACGAAGAAGCGGTTCTTCGCGCACCAGGCGATCAGGCGCTCGATCATGGCCTACTCCCCGCCCCCGGCGTCGCCGAACGAGGCCTCGGCGCCCCGCAGTTGGGACTCCGAGTCGATCAGGAAGTTGCCGCTGGTGACCACGCGGTCTCCCTCCTCGACGCCGCGGCGAACCTCGACCCAGTCCCCGGCGGAGACTCCGAGCGTCACGCGCCGCGCGACGAGATGTCCCTCGCCCCGGTCCAGGAAGACGACCTGCCGGATTCCCGAGTCCACGACGGCGTCGCGCGGCACGGCCAGGCGCGTCCCCAGGTCCGCGCGGATCGCCGCGTCCAGGTACATGTCGGGGCGCAGGTCCCCGTCGGGATCCTTCAGGCGCACGCGCAGGCGCACCGCGCGCGTCCGCGGGTTCAGCGTCGGGTCGATCGAGGCCACGACCCCGCGGTAGACGCGTCCCGGGAGCGACGGGGAGGTCGCCACGACGGCCTGCCCGGCCTTCAGCAGCGGCAGGTCGGACTCGAAGGCGTCCGCGTAGAGCCAGACCTCGCCGCCCTTGCCCGGCGACAGCAGCAAAGTCCGGTCGGGCCGCCCGGCGCGCGCGAGCGCCTCGATCTGCGCGCCGGAGAGGCCCAGCAGGGTCAGGCGCAGGCGGCTGGAGGCGAGCAGGGAGCCGCCGCGCGAGGACTTCGCCGCCGCGAGCGCCGCCAGGTACTCCTCCTCGGTCCGGTAGAGCTCCGGGTCGTAGGCGACGCGGCCGACGGTCCTGATCTCGCGGACGAGGTCCCGCCGCTCGGCCGTCCCGGTCTTGACGCCGATCAGCTGGAGGCGGTCCGGGCTGACGCGGAAGGCGCCCGGCTCGGCCGGCGCCGGCGTCTGGTCCGCGTAGACCGGCACGAAGTCCATGCCCATCGAATCCTTGGCCGGCACCGGCGAGGTGACCTTCGGGTCCATCGGGCTGCGGTAGTAGAGGACCTTGCGCGCCGCCGGCTTCGGCGCCGAGCGGGCGCAGGCGCCGAGCAGGACGGCCGCCGCCAGGGCGGCCAGGATCGCGTTCTTGTTCATTTCTTCGCTCCTTGCGCCGCGTCCAGCGGCGTTCCGATCACGCGCTCGAGCTCGGCCCGGGCGATCTGGAAGTCGGCGCGGTGGCGCGCCTGCTCCAGCTCGAAGCGCAGAAGGGCGCGCTCCGAATCCAGCAGGTCCAGGAAGCCCGCCGCGTCGGCCTCATAGGCGCTCTGCGTCGAGTCCAGGGCGGCGCGGGCCTGGGGCAGGACTTCGTCCTCGTAGAGAGCGTCGAGGCGGGCGTGGGTCTGCGCCTGCACGAGCAGGTCCTCGACCTGCGCGCGCGTACGGTCGGCGAGGGCGCGCTCGCTCAGGTCCGCGGCGCCCTCCCGCGCGCGCGCCTCGCGGACCGAGGCCC
The DNA here is from genome assembly GCA_028869495.1 of Elusimicrobiota bacterium. Classification (GTDB taxonomy): domain Bacteria; phylum Elusimicrobiota; class Elusimicrobia; order UBA1565; family UBA9628; genus GWA2-66-18. Next base: position 7,991 of record JAGWRY010000380.1, read on the forward strand.
GGTTCTTGCCGATCCAAAGCGGCAGGTTCAAGCCGACCGTGACGCCCTGGGCGTCCTGCCCGTCGTAAGGCATGTTCGTCGTCCCCCCGCCGATGCGGGTGTAGCCGAAGCCGACCGTGAAGTCCGGAAACCAGCGGCGCAAGGCCAGGCGCCGCTGAGCCTCGCGGCTTCCCTCCAAAGCGCGCGCGGCCAGCAGTTCCGGGCGCGAGGCCAGCGCCTCCCGCGTCAGCGCGCCGTCGTCCCAGTCCGCCTTCGGGACCGGCGGCTCCTCGGGAGAGGCCAGCGCGGCGCGCGCCGGGCGGTCGAGCAGGGCGTTCAGGCGCGCGCGCGCGGCGACGGCCTCCTCCTGCGCGGTGACCCGATCCGTCTCGAGCTTGGCCAGCTCCACCTGCGCGCGAAAGACCGCCGCCTGCGGCTCCTTGCCGACCGCGTACTTCTTGTCGGCCACGCGCGCGACGCGCCGGAGCACGCTCTCCTGCTCGGCCAGGATCGCGTCCGTCCGCTCCAAGTAATAGAGGTCCTCGAACGCGCTCGTCGTCCGCGCCGCGAGCTCCAGCGCCTTGGCGCGCCAGGCCTGGCGCGCGACCTCCGCGTCGCCTTGCGCGGCCTCGGCGCGCAGGGCGCGCTTGCCCCAGAACGGGACCCTCTGCGAGACCGACCACTGGTCCTTCATCGGCCCCGCCTTCGTCTGCAGGTCCGTGATCATCCCCGTATAGGTCGCCGTCGGATCGTCGAAGGCTCCGACTTGGACCGGGACCTGCGCGGCCGCCTCCCAGGCCTTGCGCGCGGCCGCCAGCTCCGGGTTGACGCGCGCGACCTCGGCCAGGACGTCGGCCAGGCGCAGGGTCCCGGTCGACAGGTCGGCCGCCGCGGCGGGCGCGGACGGGACGGCGGACAGCAGGACGAGAAGCCAGAATTGCACGGTGCCTCCTTTGACGCGTCGGTGGAACGGCGACGGCCCAGCGCGGAACGCTAGGCGCGGGGAGGCGAGAGGCCGCGGACGGCCCCGGGCGGGGCCTGCGGCGAGCCGGCGGAGACGGCGGAGACGGCGCGTTCCGGGCGGAACGCGGGGACGGCGGCGGCGTGCGGCGAGGCGAGGAGCGCGGGAA
>JAGWRY010000381.1 GCA_028869495.1 Elusimicrobiota bacterium
CGCGGCGGCCGCGGCCCTGCTCGCCCTCGCGCCCGCGGCGCGCGCGGTGCCGACCCGGCCCGGCGAGCGCACGATCTGGGACGAGATCATGGCCGACCAGGCGCAGCGCGGGCTGATCCAGGGCCAGCAGGAGCTGATGAGCAAGGACTACGCGCAGGCCCTGCGCGAGATCCGGCGCGCGGTGGACGCGAACCCGGACGACCCGACCGGCCACCTGCTCCTCGGCGTCGCGCAGTACTGGAACGGGATGGTCGACGACTCGATCGCCTCGTACAAGGCCGCGCTCGCGCTGAAGCCCGACGACTCCGAGGGGCACATGCTGCTGGGCATCTCGTACGCGTGGAAGGACGACACGTCCGCCGCCGAGGCCGAGTTCCGCGAGGCCGTCCGGCTCAGCCCGGAGCGCGCCGACGCGCGGATGAACCTCGGCTCGATCCTGGAGAGCCGCGGCGACCTCCCCGGCGCGCTGGACTCCCTGCGCCGCGCGGTCGAGCTCGACCAGACGAGCGCGCTCTACCACTTCCAGCTCGGCACCCTCTACCGCAAGCTGGGCCGCGACGGCGACGCGGTCGCGGAGTTCGAGGCGGCGGTGCGCCTCCAGCCCGACTACGAGGACGCCCTGCTCGAGCTCGGCTGCGCGCTCGACCGCCGCGCGGCGGCGTCGCCGCCGGAGGCGCGCGCCGCGCTGTACAAGGAGGCCGCGTCGAGCCTGCGCAAGGCCGTCGGCCTCAAGCCCGGCGACGCGGTCGCGCGGATGCGCCTGGCGCGCCTGGACCTCGAGAGCGGCGACGCGAGCGGCGCGCGCTCCGTCATGTCCGGCGCCTTCCACCTGACGCCCGAGTCCGGCGCCGGCGGCCTCCAGCTGTCGCTGTCGTACGCGGGCGGGCGCTCGCGCGGGGCCGCCGCGCCGGGCGGCGGTTCGTCCGGCGCGAAGGGCGCGGAGAAGCCCGCGGCCCCGCCGCCGCAGGACCCGCTGTCGCTGTTCGAGCGCAACCTGCGCCGCGTGCCGCTCGACCGCTCCGCGGTGATGCACGTGGACGCCGTCTTCCTGCCGCGCCCGAAGCTGGTCCGCGCGGGCTCCGGCGAGGACTCGAGCCTGCGCCGCGCGCTCGCGAAGGCCGCCGGCGCGGGCTCCGCGCCGGGCGAGGAAGCCCCGCGCGCGGTGCGGCGCGACTTCCCGCTGGAGGCGGCCGACGCGCGGGGCCGCGAGAAGCAGATCGAGGCGGTGATGGCGGAGCTGCGCGGGATCATGGCCTCGGCCCCGGCGGACTCCGACGCGCGGCTCGGCATGAGCCTGACCTACCAGCGCCCGGCCGACGTCGGGCGCGAGGGCTCCTCCGAGCCGCCGAAGGTCAGCTACGAGCCGCGCCGCGTCGGCAACGACATGGGCCTGTGGGTGATGGGCACCGGCTGGATGGCGCTGGCCGCCGAGGTCCTGCCCGACCCCGGCGACGCGCCGCCCGGCGTCGACGGCCCGGACGCCGCCGACTGGTGGACGATGTACGGCCTCGCCTACGCGGCGGTCGGCGAGGGGCAGAGCGCGGCGACCGCCTTCGTCGACGCGACGCGGCGCGACCCGAAGTCGGCGCCGGCCTGGATGGGCCGCGCGGTCGCCGCGGTGATGAACGGCGACGAGCCCTCCGCGATCGCCGCGCTCAAGCGCGCGCTCGCGCTCGACCCGAAGGACCGGGCCGCGGCCGACGGGCTGAAGTGGCTCGAGCGCCCGTCCGTCGCCGCGCCGGAGGGCGCGAAGTGACGCGCCGCGACGGCGGGCTGATGCGCCAGTTCGTGCGGCGGATCCACTTCGTCGGGATCGGCGGCGTCGGGATGAGCGGCATCGCCGAGGTCCTGCGCAACCTCGGCTACGAGGTCTCCGGCTCGGACCTGAAGTCGACCGAGATCACGCGCCGCCTGCAGGCCGCCGGCGTGCGCGTTTACGAGGGCCACGCGGCCGCGCACGCGCGCGGCGCGCAGGTGCTGGTCGTCAGCTCCGCGGTCTCGCCGCGCAACCCGGAGGTCGCCGAGGCCCGGCGCCGCGGCGTGCCGGTCGTCCAGCGCGCGCAGATGCTGGCCGAGCTCGCGCGCATGAAGAAGGCGGTGACCGTCGCCGGCTCGCACGGCAAGACGACGACGACCTCGATGGTCGCGCTGGCCCTGCGCGCGGCCGGGGCGGACCCGACGATGATCATCGGCGGCCAGCTCAAGAACATCGGCGGCGGCGCGCGCCTGGGCCTGGGCGACTACCTGGTCGCCGAGGCCGACGAGTCCGACGGCTCGTTCCTGCACCTGTCGCCGCTCGTCGCGGTCGTGACCAACGTCGACGACGACCATCTGGACCACTACGGGACGATGGCGGCGCTCAAGGACGCCTTCGCCGCGCACCTGGCCCGCCTGCCGTTCTACGGCGCGGCCGTGCTCTGCGCCGACGACCCGGCGCTGATGTCGGTGCGCGCGCGCGTCGCGCGCCCCGTCGTCACCTACGGCTTCTCGGCCGGCGCGGACTGGCGCGCGACCGGCCTGCGCCTGACGAAGGACGGCTCGTCCTGCGAGGTCCTGCGCGGCGGCCGCCGCCTGCTGACCCTGCGCCTGCGCGTGCCCGGCCGCCACAACGCGCTCAACGCGCTCGGCGCGCTCGCGGCCGGCGCCTTCCTCGGCTTCGACCCGAAGCGCCTGGCGCGCGGGCTGGAGGCCTTCCGCGGCGTCGGGCGCCGCCTCGACCGCCTCGGCGAGGCCGGCGGCGTCGAGTTCGTCGACGACTACGGCCACCACCCGACCGAGATCCGCGCGGCGCTGGCGGCGGTCCGCCTGCGCCGCGCGCGGCGCGTGATCGTCGTCTTCCAGCCGCACCGCTACACGCGCACGAAGCTTCTGGCCCGCGCCTTCGGCCCGGCCCTGCGGGGCGCCGACCTCGCCTTCGCGACCGAGATCTACCCGGCCGGCGAGAAGCCGATCCGCGGCGTCGGCCCGGCGCTGATCGTCGACGCCGCGCGCCGCGCGGGCGTGCGCTGCGCGCCGTTCCCCGGCGCGCTCGAGCTGGCCAAGCAGCTGCGCTCCGGGGACGTCGTGCTGACGCTCGGCGCCGGCGACGTCTGGAAGATCGGCGAGGACCTCCTGCGCCGCCGGCGCGCGCGCTCGGCGGCGACCGTTTGATGGCCCGCCGGGCGGCGGGTCGGACGGCGGCGGCCGTCCGAGGCGAACGGGGGCATGCGGGCCGACGGACGGAAACGGCCTCGGCGGGACCGCGCGCCATCGAGGCGCGCTTGGCGTCGCTCGGCGGCTTACGGCGGAATGGCGGATTGGACGCCGTCCTCGCTCCACATCCCGCCGAGGCCGTTTCCGTCCGCCTCCTCAGCGACTTCGTTTGCGCTCTTTCCGGACGCGCGGACGCCGTCGGCCCGCGCGGGGGCGCCGCGCCGAGCGCCCGCGCAGGCGCCGCGCCG
>JAGWRY010000040.1 GCA_028869495.1 Elusimicrobiota bacterium
CTACGCGCAGGAGGCGGCGGGCCTGAGCAACACGACGCCGGGGCGCCTGGAGGCCGACCGCCTGGGGCGCGACGCGCGCGCGGCGCTGGGCCTCGGCGACGTCAACGGGGCGCTGGCGCAGGTCGACCGCGGGCTGGCCCTCGATCCGAACAACCCGGCCCTGCTGAACATGCGGGCCTCGATCTACGCGCGGCAGCGCGACTACGCCAAGGCGCTGGCCGACGCGAACGCGGGCCTGGCGCTGGCGCCGAAGAACCGCGTCCTGCTGGCGACGAAGGGGTTCGCCCAACTGCGCGGCGGCGACGCGAAGGGAGCGCTGGCCACCTCGGCCGAGCTCCTCGAGGAGGACCCGAACAGCGCCTTCGCCTACGCGCTGCGCGCTCACGCCGAGGGGCAGATGGGCGAGCGCGATGCGATGATGGCCGACCTGAACCGCGCCGCCGCGCTCGACCCGGCCTACCGGGCGGCCCGCGACGCGGCCGCGAAGCTCCAGCTCCCGTCCGACTCGGACATCCTGTTCCTGTTCCCGGGCGAGGAGGCTCCGGGCGGCAAGACTTCGGCGCCGGCGGCGCCCTCCCGCGGGCGGCGCTTCGAAATGCTCGTGGGCCTGAGCGCGCTGGGCGGGCTCCTGCTCGCGCTGGGCCTGCTCGGGACCGTGCTCGAGCCGGTCAAGAACAAGATCACGTCGGCCTTCACGCGCCTGACGCGGACCGGGCCGTCGGTCGGCGCGGGCGCCGAGCTCGCGACGCCCCAGCCCCCGTCGGCGGCCGGGCACCTGCCGGGCCTGATCCGCGGCCAGTACGAGATCGCGCGGCAGATCGGTGCGGGCGGCATGGGCATGGTCTTCGAGGGCACCGACCGCTCGCTCGGGCGCCGCGTCGCGATCAAGAAGATGCGCGACGAGCTGAGGTACGACCCGCGCGAGCGCGCGCGCTTCGTCGCCGAGGCGAAGACGGTGGCCGCGCTCCATCACCCGGGCATCGTCGACATCTACGCGATCGCCGAGGACGGCGAGGACGTCTACCTGATCTTCGAGTACGTGGACGGCCGGACCGTCCACGACCTCCTGCAGGGCGGACGCCTGGCGCCCGAGGAGGCCGTGCGGATCATCCGCGCGGCGGCCGGCGCGCTCGACTTCGCGCACGAGCGCGGCGTCATCCACCGCGACATGAAGCCGTCGAACGTGATGCTCGACGCCTCGGGCCGCGTCAAGGTGATGGACTTCGGCATCGCGCGCGTCGCCAAGGACGCGATGACGCGCCGCTCGATGACGAACACCGTCATCGGCACGCCGCCGTACATGGCCCCGGAGCAGGAGCAGGGCCGCGTGCGCAAGGAGTCCGACGTCTACGCGCTGGCCGTCTGCGCCTACGAGATGCTGACCGGGCGCCTGCCGTTCGCCGGCGTGGGCGCGGGCATGCTGATGAACAAGATCAACATGAGCTACGTCGCGCCCTCGAAGGAGGTCGGCGCCCTGCCGGCGGCGCTCGACGCGGTCTTCGAGAAGGCCTTCCAGGCCGATCCGGACAAGCGCTACGCGGCCCCGTCCGAGTTCGCGGAGGCGCTGGCCGTCGCCCTTCCCGCCGCCGCCGCGCGCGCGCGCGCCTGAGTCCCGCGCCTCCGGGCGCCCGCGGTCCGTTCCGGGGGCCGCCGTTCGCCACGTCCTTCGGCGGGATCGCGGCGGATCGCCCGCCGCTTGTCGTCGGTGAACCCGGACTCGGCCGGGGCGTCCGAGAGATCGCCGTCCGCCCCGACCCCGTCGGGATGTGGAGCGAAGGACGGCAAGCCGTCGTTCCGCCATAAGCCGCCGAGCGACCCAAGCGCGCCTCGATGGCGCGCGGTCTCGACGGGGTCGGGGCGGACGGCGGCCCCTGGAACGGACGGCGGAGAGTTCGTGAACACGGGCCCCGCGCCCCTGGACGGGGACGCGAGGGACTGTTATACTGTTTCCCGTCGGGGGTGAATCAGCTTCGACAAGCGCCGTTGAACCGAAAGCCGCAGGCCCGGGTTGGTCAGGACCCGGTCAAAACCAGACCAAACAACAACTGCCAACACTCCGTTGGCCTGGGCCACTGCCTAACCCGCAGTGAGCGCACGCCGGTCCTCGACTCCTGCTGGAGGGTCGCCGGCGTCAAGAGCAGGATGCGGTCCTTCCCCGTGATCCCGTGGGCGGGGGGCCTAAGACCGAACGGGGTTAGTCCGGGGAGCACTCGTCCGCCGGTTTTCCCCGGGCGAAACTGACGGCGGGCTAAGCCTGTAGCGGCCTCGGCCGGCGACGTTTGGACGCGGGTGCAACTCCCGCCACCTCCACCATTTTGATGGGCGAGTCTCGCGCGGTCACCCTGCTCGGATCGTACGGGCTCTTCGCGGGGCTCGCCCTGGCCGCCGTCCTCGCGCCCGCCGCCGCTTCGCTCGCCTTCCCCGCCTTCGTCCTGCCGATGCTGTGGGCGGACCTGCGCCGCGACGCCGAGTCGCCGGCCGTGCTGGCCGCCTTCGCGACCGTCGCCGGCCTCGTCCTGCTGGCCCGCGCCCCGTCCTCGGCCGCGCGCCTGGAGCTCGCCGCGGGCCTGGCCGGGCTGTGGACCGCGGCGGCGGCGCTGTCGGCGCACCGCGCCCGCCAGTCCGCCGACGAGCGCGCGCTCCTCCTCGAGCAGATGAACCTTCAAGACGCGATCCGCGACGACGAGCGCGATCTCAAGTACTACCGCGAGTACGAGGAGACCGTCGGCTCCGAGACCCGCCTGCGCCGCGACCTGTCCGACGCCGCCAAGAGCCTGTCGGGGACCTTCGACGCCGGGGAGGTGCAGGCGCGCCTGGTCTCGGTCCTGACCGCGCGCTTCCCGTCGGCGCGCATCGAGCTGGCCGGCGGCGCGGGCGACGACCCCCTGCTCCTGGCCGCCCAGAAGCGCCGCGGTCCCGTGCTGGTCAAGGACGCCGCGAGCGAGCCCCTCGTCGTGCCCGGCGCGCGCTTCGCGTCCGGCGTCGCGATCCCGTTCCAGGTGATGGGCCGCCCGGCCGGCTTCATCAAGCTCGAGAGCCAGCGCCCGGGCGCGTTCGGTCCCGACGACGTGCGCGCGGCCGACCTGTTCGCGACGATGGCCGCGCTGAGCCTCGAGAACGTCTCGCTCTTCGAGAGCGTGCGCCGCCAGGCGACCCACGACGCGCTGACCCAGCTGCACAGCCACCGCGCGTTCCAGCAGCGCCTGCAGGAGGAGGTCCTGCGCGCCGGACGCTCGCAGACCCCCCTGTCGCTGATCATGGGAGACGTCGACCACTTCAAGCGCTACAACGACTCGTTCGGCCACCAGGCCGGCGACCACCTGCTCAAGACCCTGGCCGGCGTGCTGGCCTCGTTCGCGCGCCCGGTGGACTTCGTCGCGCGCTACGGCGGCGAGGAGTTCGTCGTGATCCTGCCCAACTTCGTGCGCTCCGAGGCCGTCTCGCTGGCCGAGCGCATGCGCGCGCGCGTCGCGGCCGAGCCGTTCGTCTTCCAGGGGCAGAGGACCGGCGCGACGATGAGCTTCGGCGTCGCCTCGTTCCCGCAGGACGCGACGACCGCGTCGCAGATCGTGCGCTCGGCCGACGAGCGCCTGTACCGCGCCAAGGACGGCGGGCGCAACCAGGTGGTCGGATGAGGCCGGAATTCCTCGCCGCGGGGATCGCGGTCCTGCCGGGCGCGGCGCTCTGGTTCAG
>JAGWRY010000382.1 GCA_028869495.1 Elusimicrobiota bacterium
GCCAGCCGCGCCGGGCGGACGCCCGCGCGCGCGGCCTCGCCGCGCCACAGCCAGGCGAGCGCCGGGACGAGCAGGAGCAGGCTCTGGTGATTGACGAGCCCCAGGCCCAGCAGGAGCCCGCTCAGGCGCGCGCGCCGGAAGACGCTCTCGCGCTCTCCTTCGGCGAGCGCCAGCAGGGAGACGGCGAACAGCGCGTGCAGAGAGTACATCTCCTCGAGGAGCGAGAACTTCCACAGCGGCGCCGACAGCGTCCAGACCGCCGCGGCGGCGAGGGCTCCCGCCGTCCCCGCATGGCGGCGGACCAGCGCGAACAGCATCGCGACGGCCGCCGCGCCCGCGAGCGCCGACAAGACGTTCAAGCGGTAGGCGGGATTGCCCCAGGGCAGGAGGGTCAGCCAGCCGCGCCCGAGGAGGGAGTAGAGCGGATAGCCCGGCGGATGCGCGACGCCGAGGGTCATCGCCGTCGACGCGAGGTCGGCCGAGTCGCGCGGCGCGATCGCCGGGTACGCGCCGCCGAGATAGAAGGAGAACGCCGCCGCGAGGACGGCGGGGATCATGCCCAGCTGCGCAGCGCCAGCGCCGGGTCCGCGCGGCCCGAGCGCGGGACGCGGCGCGCGCGCAGGCGCCGCCAGCCCGCGTGCGCGATCATCGCGGCGTTGTCCGTGCACAGGACCTTCGCCGGCAGGCGCACCGCGAGGCCGCGCGCCTCGCCGCGCTCCTTCATCAACGCGCGCAGGCGCGAGTTCGCGGCGACGCCGCCGCCGATCACGACGTCCTTCGCGCCGAAGCGCTCCGCCGCGGCCAGGGTCTTGTCGACCAGGGTCTCGGCCACCGCCTCCTGGAACGACGCGCACAGGTCCGCGCGCCGCCGTCCGCGCGCGTCGCCCGGGCTCTCGCGCAGGCGATAGAGGACCGCGGTCTTCAGCCCCGAGAACGAGAAGTCCCAGCTCCCGGCCAGCGCCGGACGCGGGAGGTCGACCGCGCGCGGGTTCCCGCGCGCCGCCAGACGGTCGATCTCGGGGCCGCCGGGGTAGTCGAGCCCGAGCAGGCGCGCGACCTTGTCGTAGGCCTCGCCGGCGGCGTCGTCGCGCGTGCGCCCGAGCACGCGGTAGCGCCCCGGCCCCTTCGCGAGCACGAGGTCGGTATGCCCCCCCGAGACGATCAGCGCGACCAGCGGCCAGCGCAGGCGGTGCTCGAGCTCGGCCGCGAGCACGTGGCCCTCCAGGTGGTTGACACCGATCGCCGGCACGCCCATCAAGCGCGCGAGCGTCTGCCCGGCGACCTTGCCGACCAGCAGGGGCCCCATCAGCCCCGGGCCGCGCGTGAACGCGACCGCGTCGATCCGGCCGCGCCCGGCCTCGGCCAGCGCGCGTTCGACGACCGGAACGAGGTTGGCCAGATGCGCGCGCGAGGCGAGCTCGGGCACGACGCCGCGGAACGGGCGGTGCAGGGCGATCTGGGAGGAGACGACGTTCGAGCGCAGGCGGCCGTCCTCGACGACGGCCGCCGAGGTGTCGTCGCAGGACGTCTCGAGGCCCAGGACCCTCACGGCGCCTGCGGCGCCGGGGGAGCCTGATTCGCCGGCGCCTGCGGCGCCGCGCCGACCTGGAGGGAGCCCAGCGCCGCGCGCGCCTTCAGCAGTTCGACGGCGCGGTCGAGCACCGCGTCGGGGACCATGTCCTCGGGCTTGACCGCGGAGCGCGGCTTCTTGTCCTTCGCGTAGATCGTCTCCCACTGCGCGTAGAGCTTCGCCTCGACGTCCGGCGCGACGTCGACCTTGATGTCGGGCATGATCCCCCAGTTCGGGTTCTTTCCGTCGCGGTGGATCATGCGGCCGTTCGGCGTGAAGTAGTGCGCGACGGTCAGGCGCAGGCCCGATCCGTCGGAGAGCGGGATCAGGGACTGCACGCTCGCCTTGCCGTAGCTGCGCTGGCCGATCACGACCGCGCGCCGGTGGTCCTGCATCGCGCCGGTGAAGATCTCGGCGGCCGAGGCCGTCCCGCCGTTGATCAGGATCACGAACGGCAGGTCCTCGTACGGCGCCTTCGAGCCGGCGGTGAAGTCCTGCCGGCTCTGCGGGTCGCGCCCCTGCGTGTAGACGATCAGCTGGTTCTCGCCGAGGAACAGCGACGAGGTCTCGACCCCGGCCGACAGCAGGCCGCCCGGGTTGTTGCGCAGGTCGAGGACCAGGCTCGTCATCCCCTCCCGGCTCAGGCGCTTCAGGGCCGACGAGAGGTCGTCGGCGGTCTTCGCGGTGAACTCGGTCACGCGCGCGTAGCCGACGCCGTCGGCGAGCTCCTTCGACACGACCGAGTCCACCTTGATCAGCTCGCGCGTGATCGTGAAGACGAGCGGCTTGCCCGCCTCGCCGTCCGCGCCCGCGCGCAGGACCTGCAGGGTCACCTTCGTGCCGGGCGCGCCGCGCAGGAGCCTCAGCGCCTCGCCGAGGTCGACGTCCTTGGCCGGCTTGCCGTCGATCGCGGTGATCAGGTCGTTCGGTAGGATCCCCGCGCGGTAGGCCGGCGTGCCGGGCATCGGGGTCAGCACGCTCAGGCCGTCGCTCTCGCGGACCAGGCGCAGGCCGACGCCGCCGAACTGCCCCTCGGTCTCGGTCTGCATCTCCTTGTTCATCTCCGGCTCGAGGAACTGCGAGAACGGGTCGAGGGTGCCCACCATGCCTTCGGCCGCGCCGTAGATCAGCTTGCGCGTGTCGACGGGGGTCACGTAGTTGTCCTGGATGTAGCCGAGGACGTCGACGAGCAGCTTCAGCTGCTCGTACGTGCTGTCCGCCGCCGGCTTGTCCGGGGGCGCGCTCTGCGCGGCGCGCGCCGGCGCGGCGAGGAGGGCGGCGACGACGGCGGCCGTGAGGCATTTGATTCCCATGAGTTTGTCCCCTATCTCTTCTGAAGCCACGCCATCGGGTCCAGCGCCTTGGTCCCGCGCCGGATCTCGAGGTAGACGCGCCCGCCGCCCGAGGAGCCCGTTCCGGCGCGCGCGATCGCCTCGCCGGGACCCACCCGGTCGCCCTTGGCCGCGTCCAGCTCGCCGAGACTGCCGTACACGCTGAAGAAGCCCCCGCCGTGATCGACGATCAGCACGTTGCCGTACGAGCGGAAGGGTCCGGCGAAGATCACGCGCCCGGACGCGATCGCGTCGACCGGAGCCGAAGGCGCCGTCGCGAGCGTCACTCCCTGGCGGACGATCCACGTGCCGAGCTCCGGGTCGCGCTCGCGGCCGAAGGCGGTCACGACGCGGCCCGGCGCGGGCCACGGCAGGGAGTGGCGCGGCCGGTCCAGCTTCGCCTGGGTCCCCGTGCGCCGCCAGAAATGCCGGCTGCCGATCTTCGAGATCAGGGCGGTCAGGGCCTTCGCGCTGTCCTCGAGCTCCTGCGCCTTGCGCGCGGCCGCGGCGACCTGCGACTGGGCCTGCGCGAGGCGGGCCTTCTTGGCCTCGTACTCCGCGCGGCGGGCGTCCTGGTCGGCCTGCGCGCGGCGGCGGCTGGCGGCGAGCTCGGACGCGCGGCGGCGCGCGGCGGCGGCGGCCTCCTCGGTCCGGCGCTGGAAGCCCTCCAGGCCGCGCAGGTGGCGGGCCTTCTCGAGGATCGCCGTCCGGCGGAACTCCTCGGCCCACAGCCCGCCGGAGCCGTAGAAGTCGGAGCGCCCCGACTCGGCCGCGGCCAGGCGCACGGTCTCCGACTCGAGCGCCGCGGTCCAGAACTCACCGACGCGGCCCGCGGATTCGAGGCGAGACTTCAGCTCCGCGCGCCGCGCCTCGGCCTCGCGGATGCTCCGCCTCAGGCGGTCGACTCGGCGGCGCGAGCGGGCGTCGAGGCCCTGCAGGCGGCCGACGTCGCCCTCGAGCGAGGACTCCTGCGCGCGCAGCCGCTGGAGCTGGTCGCGGGTGTTGCGGAGCTCGCTCTGAATCCGGGCCAGCTCCCGCTTCTGCCGCCCCTGCGCGCGGAGCGGCGCGGCCAGCGCGAGGAGGACGGCGGCCGTCAACGCTCCTCGCGCCATAGGGACAGAGACCACCCCAGGACCGCGCAGGCCGCGACGATCGCCCCCTGCGTCCACGCGGCGGGCCAGGCCCACAGCACGCCGTCGCGGCGCA
>JAGWRY010000383.1 GCA_028869495.1 Elusimicrobiota bacterium
GCAGGGCCTGGTCCAGCGGGTCGGCGTCCGGCCGCCCCTGCCGGCGCCGCTCTCGGTCCTGCGCCGTCCGCGCGCCTGGCGGCGCGACGAGAGCTACGCGCGCGACGAGAAGCTCGCCTACGCGTTCTCGTCCTGGCTGTCGGCGCGCCTGCTCGAGGCGCAGGGCGTGACGCCGCCGGCCGCGCTGGACCTGACGGCCGCGGCGACGGACCCGCGGGACTACCGTCTGCGCTAATGGCTATAATCGCCGGGTGAGACGCGCCTTCCTCGCCGCCGTCCTGGCCCTGTCCTGCGTCCCGGCGCGGGCGGCTTTCGACGACGCCCCGTTCGGCGCGCGCGACGCGGCGATGGGCGGCGCGTTCACGGCCGTCTCCGGCGAGGTCGGCGCGATCGCGTACAACCCGGCGGCGCTCGGCCGCGCCCGCTCGCTCGAGGCGGCCGCGTCCTATCAGAACGGCGTCCACTGGCCGGCCGGGACCATCGACCGCGACGTCACGCGCGCGGCGGGGGCGATCCCGATCCGCCAGGACATCCTCGACGGCGCCTTCGGAGTCGGCGTGCGCTACGACCGGCGCACGAACGTCGCGAAGGACCGCGAGATCGGCCTCTATTACGGCACGCGGGGGCTCCTCGAGAGCGAGGACCGCGGCACGCTCGACTTCGGCGGCGGGCTGAAGCTACTGCAGAGCTCGCTCGAGACGGGCGGGTCCACGGCGATGAAGCCGGCGCTCGACCTCGGCGCGCTGTGGCGCCCCGACGGGCGGCACTCGGTCGGCGCGTCCCTGCTGAACTTCGGCGGCGCGTCGTTCAAGGACGGCTCTTACGCCGACCGGGCGCCTCTGGCCCTGCGCGTCGGCGCGGCCGAGTCCCTCGGCGGCGCGCTGATCGACGTCGACGGCACGGTGCGGGAGCCGTCGTCCGGCCAGGGCCGCTCGGTGGACTTCGCGGCGGGCTTCGAGCGCTGGTGGGCGACCGCCGAGCACGGCTCTTTCGCCGGACGTTCGGGCCTGCTCGTCGGCGATCTGTCGCGGGACTGGAGCTGGGGCTTCGGCTGGCGCCGCGACGGCGCGCGGATCGACTACGCGATGACCGTCCCGCTGACCGGCGTCACGCGCTTCGGGCACTCGCTGACGCTTTCGATCCGCTTCGGAGGCTCCGACCCGGAGGCCGAGTACGCGCGCATGCTGGCCGGCGAGATCGAGGCGCGGCGCGAGCTCGGCCGCTCGCTGGACGCCAGCCGCGTCCGCCAGGAGGCGCTGTCGGCGGAGATCTCCCGTCTCGAGGGGGAGGTCGCGGCGCTCAAGCAGTCGCTGGCGATCAAGGGCGTGTCGGAGTCGGCGGCCCGCCGCCAGCTCGACGCGCTCGAGGCGCGGCAGAAGAAGGCGGCCGAGACCCTGCGCAAGCTCAAGGCCGAGCAGGCGCGCGAGGCGTCGATGACGAAGGCCGAGCTCTTCCGCGAGGACTGGGCGGCCTACCAGAAGACGAAGCTCGACGGCGCGCCGGACGCGGTCCTGCTCGCGCGCCTCCAGCGCCTCCTGCTCGAGTACAAGGGAACCGGCGCGGACCTCGGCGAGGCGAACCGGGAGTTGATCCGCCTCCAGGGCTCCCGCTGAGCGCGGGGGGACAGGGACCTCGGACCCGGGCGCGTCTGGGTCCCGCGGCCCTGGCCCGGAGCCGGCGCGGGTCCTACGCTGTCGGGAATGCCATCGCCTTCCGTTAACAATTCCGTCAACACTCGGCTCGGAGCGCGCGCTACAATGAGCCCCGTGGCGGACGGAACTCCCGAAGACCTGAGCCGCGAGATCGACCGGCTGTGGGCGCGCGTCGGCGCGCCGCCCGCGCCGTCGTCCCCGTTCCATGTCCCGGAGACCGCGCCGGTCGGCGGGCACGTTGGGGCGGAGGTCGCCTGGGAGACCGTGTCGCTCCTCAAGCGTCAGCAGCGCCAGCGCGAGACGACTTGGCAGCAGGCGATGGAGGCCCGCGACGAGGCCCTGCGCGTCCTGCGCGCGCGCCTGGAGACGGCCGAGGCCGAGGCGGCGCGCCTGCGCGCGCGCACGGACGGCGAGGACGAGCGGGCCCTGGTCGGGGCGCTGGAGGCGGGGCAGAGGCTCGAGGCCGCGCAGAAGGCCCTCGCGGCGGCGCAGGCGCGCCACGACGAGGAGCGCGCGGCCCTCGAGGGCGCGCTGCAGAGCCTGCGCGAGCGCCTGGCGTCGGAGACCGCCCGCGCGCGGACGAGCGAGCAGCGCTGGCAGGCCCGCGAGCAGAAGTACCTGATCGACCTGAAGGAGCTGCAGGCCCTGGCCGAGCGCCGCGAGGCCGAGGCCTCCCGCGCCGACAAGGAGCGGCGCGTCGGCGAGGCGAGCCTCGCCGAGGCGAAGAACGCCCTCGAGAAGACCCTGGCCGAGCTCCTCGTCGAGCGCAAGGAGCGCGAGCGCGCTCACGGCGAACGCGAGGCCGCGCTCAAGAAGGTCGAGGAGCTGCGCCGCCACGTCGACGAGCTGTCGCGGATCTGGGAGGAGGAGCGCCAGCAGTGGAAGGAGCTCTGGGACCGCGAGCGCTCGACGTGGGAGACGCAGAGGACCGAGCTCGCGCAGTGGGAGGAGAACCTGCGCCGCGAGCGCGAGGCCTGGCACGCGGAGCTCGAGACCAAGGAGAAGACTCATCTCGAGCTCACCGAGGACCTCGCCGGCAAGATCCGCGAGACCTCGCTGACGGCCGAGAAGATGACGGGGATGATGCGGGGCTTCGAGGAGAAGAGCACCGAGGAATCCTCGCGCGCGTCGCGATCGGCCGAGGCCGCCCTGCGCGCCGCGGCGCGGGCGGCCGAGCGCTCCGCGCGCGCGCGGCGCTGGGCGGCC
>JAGWRY010000384.1 GCA_028869495.1 Elusimicrobiota bacterium
GTCCCGCCCTGCCCGGGACGGGGCGGGTCGGCCCGCAGGAGGCCGCGCGCCTGCTGGCGCGGGCCGCCGCCGCCGCCGCGGACGCCGAGTCGGCCCGGGAGCTGGCCGAGTCGCTCTACGAGCGCCTGACCGGGCGGCCGCCGTACCCGCCGGAGGAGGCCGTCGTCGCGCGCAGTCTCGGCCGCTTCCCGCCGCCGTCGTCGGTCGCGCCGGGCCTGCCGGTCGGCGTCGACGCCTTCTTCGCGCGCGCGCTGAACCCGGACCCGGGGCGCCGCTTCCGCAGCGGCGCGGAGCTCGCCGTCGCCTTCCGCGGCCTGGTCGATCCCGCCGTCGACTGAATTATGTAGGATGGCGGCATGCCCGAGGCGGAGATCGAGAAGCTGATCGAGGTCTTCGAGGACGTCGGCGTCGTCGAGCTGATGCTCAACGGCGACGGCACGGCCTACGTCGAGCGCTCGGGGGCGCGCCTCGAGCGCGTCGAGCTGAAGACGACCCCCGCCGACGCGCTGGCCTTCGTGCGCCGGCTGGTCGGCTCGGACGAGGAGTTCGGCCCGCGCCGCCCGTACGCGGACCTGAGCGCCGCCGACGGCTCGCGCGTGCACGTGCTGGCGCCGCCGCTGGCCGCGGGCCTGACCGTCACGGTGCGCAAGCGCCCGGGCGCGCGCCCCGGCCTGGTCGAGCTGGCGAAGGCCGGCGCGCTGTCGCGCGGCTGCGCGGAGTTCCTCGACTTCTGCGTCCAAAACAAGATGAACCTGCTGATCGCCGGCGGGACCAGCTCGGGCAAGACGACGCTCCTGTCGGCGCTGTGCGCGCGCATCCCGGCCTACGAGCGCATCCTCGTCCTCGAGGACACCCCCGAGCTGAAGCTGCCCCAGCCGCACGTGCTCTACCTGCGCACGCGCCTGCGCGACGCCGCGGGCCTGCCCGACGTGACCCTGCGCGAGCTGGTCGTCAACACCCTGCGCATGCGGCCGGACCGCGTGATCGTCGGCGAGACGCGCGGGCCCGAAGCCGCCGACATGCTGCAGGCGATGAACGTCGGCCAGGACGGGCTGATGTCGACCCTGCACGCCAACTCCGCGCGCGAGGCGCTGATGCGTCTGGAGACGCTGGTCCTGCAGGCCGGGCTCGACATGCCGCTGAAGGCGGTCCGGCAGAACATTGTCAGCGCGATCGACTTCGTCGTGTTCCTCGCGAAGCTGGCCGACGGCACGCGCCGCGTCGTGCAGGTCTCCGAGATCACCGGCATCGAGGTGGACACCGTGTCGATGGCCGACCTGTTCGCGCTCGACCTCAAGCGCGGCCCGGGCGGCCTCGAGGGGAAGCTGCGCGCGACCGGGGCGGTGCCGCGCCTCTACGACCGCCTGCGCCGCCAGGGCGTCGAGCCTCCGCTGCAGTTCTTCCGCGAAGGCTAGGCGCCGCCGGCGCGGCGCGCCCGAGGCCTAGACCGACGGGCGCGGCTTCGGGGCCTTCGGCTTCGGCGCGGGCTCGAGCAGCATCGGCCGCAGGGCCCGCTTGAGCGCCTCGGCCGCCGCGCGCTGGGCGTCCGGCGACAGGAACGGCGCGTTCGGCGTCAGCAGGCGCTCGCTCGCCGGCAGGCGGCGGATCGCGGGCCCCGCGTCGAAGTAGGGGAGCTTCAGGGCCTTCGCCTCGGACTCCAGCCCGAGCGCGGTCGGCGAGGGCTTGCCGTCGCCGACGGGGTCGGAGATCATCATCACGAGGCCCCGGGCGCCGGCGGCCTTCACGCAGTCGGCGAAGCGGCGCAGCTGGTCGCGCGCGGAGGACTCCTCCGCGGCGGCGTCCGGCGCGGACGGGGCGGCCGGGACCGCGGTCTCGGAGCGGCGCAGGTAGCGGCGCTCCGCGGCCCAGCGCGCGAGCACGCTGTGCTCGCGCAGCCAGTTCTTCACGCGCGGCGCGCGGACGGCCGGCGGCGGCAGGGAGCCGGCGTCGTCGTCGGAGGCCTGCAGGACGACGACGTCCGGCTGGAGGCTCTCCAGACGGTCGCAGGCGAGCTCGACCTTCTGGGCCAGATCGTACGAGTACATCGAGAGGTTGAGGGTGCGCACCCGGCCGGGAACCTTCAGGCCCTGCGCGGCCTCGCGCACGAAGGTCTGCGCGACGGGCACGCCGACGCCGAAGGCCTGCTGTCCGCCGACGACGACGACGCGGCGCTGGCCCGCCGGCTTCGCCGCGGCCACGGGATCGTCGCGCATCCCCTGCGCGTTGATCGAGACGGGGACCCCGCTCTTGACGCCGCGGGCGCCGGGCAGGAGCTCGAAGCCGAGCTTCGGGTCCGCGCTGTCCCGGTAGACGAGCGCGTCCGGATGAAGCAGGAGGCGGGCGGCGATCTCGGCCGTCGCGGCGGCCGCGACGGCGACGGCGGCGGCCGCGGCGAGGAGGGCGGCGGGGCTTCGGCGGCGGCGTCTCTGCGTGAACATGTTCCAATAGTAACAGAATTCCCCGCCGCTGTCAGCGCAGGGCGTTCTTGACGCGGCGCGAGGGAATTGACTACTCTGCCCGCATGGCGAAGAAAGTCCTCGTGATCGACGACGAGCCGGAGATGCTGGGTCTCGTCAAGTACACGCTCGAGCAGGCCGGCTTCGAGGTCCACACCTGCGACAACGGCCGCTCCGCGTGGGACGAGATCGCGAAGGTCCGGCCGGACGTGCTGGTCCTCGACGTGATGCTCCCCGGCATCGACGGCTACTCGCTCCAGCTGAAGCTCTCGCAGGAGCCGACGACGAAGGACCTGCCGATCGTGGTCCTGACCGCGCTCGAGCCCTCGCGCACCCTGTTCCAGAAGTTCCCCCAGGTCGCCGGCTTCATGACGAAGCCGTTCAAGAGCGAGGAGCTCCTGAAGACCGTTCAGGCCGCGGCCGACAGCCGCCGGCCGGCCTGAGGCGGCCGTGGCCGACTCGCCCGAATACGACGCGATCGTCGTCGGCGCCGGCCCCGCGGGGCTGTCGGCGGCGATCACGATGGCCCGCGCGGGCCTGAAGGTCGTCGTCCTGGAGCGCGGCGAGTACCCGGGCGCCAAGAACGTGCAGGGCGCGGTCCTGTACTCGAAGATGCTCCACGAGCTGGTCCCCGAGTTCTGGAAGGAGACCGGCGCCCCCGTCGAGCGCCCGATCGTCGAGCAGAAGACCTGCATCACGACCGACGACTCGTTCGTGACGGTCGGGTACCGCTCGAAGAAGTTCCTCGAGGGCATCCCGAACTGCTACACGATCATCCGCGTCCGTTTCGACCAGTGGTACGCGAAGAAGGCCGAGGAGGCCGGCGCCGAGGTGTTCTGCGGCGTGACGGTCCGCGACGTCGTCAAGGACGCGTCGGGCCGGATCGCCGGCATCAAGACCTCCGACGGCGACGAGCTGACCGCCTCGGTCGTGATCGCCTGCGACGGCGTCAACTCGATGCTCGCGCAGAAGGCCGGCTTCATCGACGAGCTGAAGCCCTCCGAGGTCGCCCTCGGCGCCAAGGAGGTCATCGCGCTCGACCCGAAGGTCATCGAGGACCGCTTCCAGCTGAACCCCGGCGA
>JAGWRY010000385.1 GCA_028869495.1 Elusimicrobiota bacterium
AGTGGGCGCCGCCGGCGTAGCCGGTGCCGGCGACGGTCGCGGTCGCGCCCGCCTCGAGCGTGAACGCGCCCGAGACGACGAGGGACAGCGACGGGGACGGCGCGGCCGGCGCGCCGGCGTAGGAGAGGCTCGAGCCCGCGCGCAGGTCGAAGTCTCCCGCGTCGAGGCCGACCGCGGCGTCGGCCTGCAGGACGCCGCCGGACTGGACCTCGACGTAGGAGGACACCGCGATCCCGGTCGAGACCGCGAGCGTCGCGCCCGCGCCCAGGGTCAGCGAGTTCACGGCCAGCACCGGGTCCGTCGCGTAGGCGACGACGAAGGCGCCGGCGATCGAGACGTCGTCGGCCGCGCCGGGGACGATCCCGCCCGACCAGTTCGTCCCGACGTCCCAGTCCCCGGCCGCGGCGCCGGTCCACGAGACGGAGGCCGCGCGCGCGGGAAGCGCGGCGAGCGCGAGCAGGACGGCGGCGAGCAGGCCCCTCACCAGTCCCACCGGACGCCGGCCAGCGCCGTCGTCGCCTGGTACGAGTAGCGGTAGAACTGCTGGAAGCGCTGGTTCGAGGCGGCGCTCGCGCGCTCGACGTCGAAGAGCAGGCTCAGGCGCTCGGCCATCGGGTACGACAGGCGCGCGCCGACCGTCCACTCCGTCGTCGCGAGCGCGCCTCCGGAGTAGGCGCCGCTCTCGTCCTGCGCCGGGCGGTGCTGGTACTCGCGCCGCCGCCAGCCGACGGACAAGGTCGCCGAGACCGGCCGCCGCTCGGGGCCGACGATCAGCGTCGCCGAAGGCTTGGCCCGCCACTCGACGTAGTCGTAGAAGCCGGGCAGGAAGCGGCCGAGCGCGGCGTCGTAGCCGTTCTGGTTCGACGAGTTGACGCTCGCGCCCAGCTCGAGACCGCCGAGCGCGCGCAGGTCCGCGTTCCACGCGTGCGGCATTCGGACCGAGACCGACGCGTCGCCGAACACGTCCTGCCGGTCGTCCGGCTCGAGCTGGCCGCCCTCGTCGACGAGCGGCTGGTGCGGGAACGCCGACCAGACGACCGCGGCCTTCCCGTCCAGGATCAGGCGCGCGCCCAGCGGCGCGCCGCCCGCCAGCGAGAACTGCCAGCCCTGCCGGTCGAGCGCGTGGTCGCCGACCAGCTCGCGCGACAGCGGCTTGCCCTGGAAGTCCAGCGCGGCCTGGCTCTCCAGCGTCGTGTAGTTCGGGAACTCGGCCGCGAACCACTCGACGCCCGCGCGGACCGAGGACTGCGGGCCGACGAGCCGCTCGGCCTCGAAGCCGAGATCCCAGCGGCGCTGGTCGAAGAGCCCCTTGCCCCAGTCCTCGTCGCGGGTCTCGCGCAGCCACGTGAAGTCGTAGGCGGCCTCGGGCTTCAGGCGCCAGCGCGACGACGGCGAGCTCCAGATCGAGCGCAGCCCGAGGCGCGCCTCCAGGCTCTGCTCGGCCGGCGTCGCGGTGCCGAGCACGTCGTTCAGGCGCCGCGTGCCCTCGTAGGCGCCGCGCAGGGACGGCAGGAGCGCCCAGCTCGGCGACAGCCGCGCGGCCGGCGCGAAGTCCGCGTCGACGTTCCCGCTGAAGGAGCCGCGCTCCCCGTCGAACGAGTGCAGGCCGCCGAGGGCGCTGATCCCGCCGAGCGGGACCCACTCGAGCGCGCGCGCCGGCGCCGCGGCCGCCAGCAGGACGAGCGCCAGCGCCTTCGCCGCCGGGCGCCTCACTTCGCGGCTCCGGTCTCGATCAGCGCGCGCGGCGAGACGAGCACGTCGATCGCGCCGCGGAAGCCCGACGCGGTCGTCGTCTGCTCGAAGCCCTGCCGGAGCAGCGCCGCCTGCCAGGCCGCCCCGGACGCCGCCCCGCCGAAGGCGCCGCGGTCCGCGGCGCCGCCTCCCGGCGAGACCGCGACGTTCTCGGTCAGCACCTGCGTGCCGTCCGAGTAGGACTCCAGGTCGTCGCGGCGCGCCGACGCCGCGTCCGGGAAGGTCGAGTTCGAGGTGTAGGACGGCAGGGACGAGGCGAGCGCCGCCCCGGTCAGCGGGTCCGTCGTCGAGGCCGGGGTCTGGTCGTTCTGGCTCTGCAGGTTCGAGCCGGTCCAGCCGCGCTTGAGCGTCCCGTCGGCGTAGAGCCCGCCCTTGTCGAAGATCGTCTCGTAGACCGGGCCGGACACGGACCGGAAGGCCGCGGCGGCCGGATCGAACAGCGACGAGACGTCGTCGAGCGGGTCGGAGTTCGAGTTCACGTCGACCTGATGCCCGCCGGCCGCCGACAGCGTCAGCGTGTCGGCGCCGTTCGAGCGCTCCATCGTGTACGCGGTCAGCGTCCACGGCGCGGCCGCGCCCGCGGTCCCGGGCAGGTCCTCGAAGACCGGGGACAGGTCCGTCGGGAGCGCGCGGTCGAAGGTCCCCCTCCACGAGTAGTACGACAGCCCCCCGCCGGCGCGCGAGTTCAGCGCGACGAAGGCGAACGAGTCGGCGCCGGTGCGCACGACGAACTCCTCGGCGCGCACGCGGTCGCCGGACGCGTCGGTCAGCACGCGCCCGAGCTGGTGCTCGACGCCGCGCTCCTCCGCGGAGACCGCCCTCTGCGGCGCGTCGTCGGCGAGGTCCTCGGCGAGCTCGCGGCGCATCTCGTCGGCGAACGCGTCGCGGCGCGCGCGGGCCGGCGTCGGGACGAGCGTCGGCTCGTGCAGGCCGGCGAGATCGGCCTCGACGCGCTCGCCGGCGTTCAGGAGCACGGACGGCCCGCGCACGCCGTCGACGCCGACCAGCCCGCGGCGGACCGTGAAGAGCGCGTTGCCGCCTCCGGCGACGGTCCCGCTCCAGGCGGCCGCGCCGCTGCGCGCGCGCGCGGTCGCCGTCGGCG
>JAGWRY010000386.1 GCA_028869495.1 Elusimicrobiota bacterium
GCCGCCGCTTTGGCGCCGGGAGCCGCCCCGGAGCCGTTCGCCGCGACACGATTCGTCGGCGCCGGCGTCGGAGCGGTCTTCGGCGGGGTCTGGCGCGCGATCCGCGACTCCGGAGAAACGGGGTGCCGGTCCGGAGGCCCGTTTCCCCGGCCGTCGCCGGGGACGACGCCGGATCCGGAGCCCGGGGTGACGCCGGGCTGGACGACGTCGCCGTTGTTGCCGTGATTGCCGTCCACGGCGCTGAAATCGATCTTCGGCATGATGTTCGGAGACGTCCCGTAGTGTCCGCTGAGGGCCAGCATCGCGTTCATGCCGTAATTGAGCGCGCGCGCCTTCCAGCCCGTCTCGACGGCGGGCTTCTCGGCGGCGGGCTCCTCGACGACGGGCTTCTCCTCGACGGGCAGGTCGGCGACGGCCGGATCCTCGCCGCTCAGGCGGTCGGAGGCCCGCAGGGCGCGCCCGTAGCCCTCGGGCGGAGTGTCGACCGGGAGGTCGCCGTGCGCGCCCGAAAGGCTCTCGGCGGCCTCGCGGCCGGCCGCCAGCGCGACGTCGCCCTGCTTGACGGGGAGCTCGCGGACCTCGGGCGAACGATACGCGGGCGAGCCCAGCGCCGTGTCCGGCGCCGGAGCGGCCTCCGCGGGGACCGGCTCGCGCGCGGCGACGACCGGCTCGTCGACGGCGGGCCCGTCGGCCGCGACCGGCTTCTCCGCGGCGACGGAGACCGGCTTCTCGACGACGGGCGCGGCGTCGACGCCGGGCTCGGCGAGGAGGTCCTCGACGAGAGGATCGGTCCGCAGAAGGTCCGAGGACCGGTCGAAGCGGACGGCGTCGAGGGGGAGCTCCGCCAAGGGAGCGATCCCGTCGGCCGCGAGAGCGTCCGTCGCGGCCGCGGCGCGGTCGAGGACGGGCGCCTCGTGCAGGCGGACCAGGTCGCCTCCGCGCCGCATGAAGACGTCGGCCCCGCCGGCCTTCGCCGAGACCAGGACGGGCTCGCCGTGCGCGTCCTTGGCGATGATGCCGACCGCCAGGTCCACCCGCGACGCCGCCTCGACGGGGCGCCGGGCGGCGTTGCGCTCGACCGCGCGGTGCGCCTTCTCCATCGCGTCGGTGATGACCCGATGCGCCTGCTCCACGGTCGGGCGCTCGCCGGGCTTGATCTCCTTGTTGATCTGCTCGGAGACGGTCTTCTCGACGACGCGCGACAGGCGGCCCGCCGCGCCCTGCGGGGCGTGCTCCTCGGCCGCCAGCACGTAGCCCCTGTCGGGCGCCTTGACCGCCCGGGCCCGGGCGGTCCGAGCCGGGGCCTCGGCCGCTTCGCTCGCGGCCTCCGCGCGCACCGGCGCCTCCGCGGGCGCCGTCGCCCGGGGCGCCTTCAGGGCCTCGCTCAGCCTGGAGAGGAACGGGACGTGGATGCCTTCCGTCAGCGAGGCCAGACGCGCCTCGAAGGCCGCGGGGACGACCTTGCCCGCGACCGCGCCGCCGACCGCCGCCAGCAGCGCCATGATCACGACGCCGCCGACCAGCCCCGCGAACTGCCGGATCACGCGGTACGCGTCGACCGAGCCGTGCGCCGAGTTCTTCCAGTCGTGCCAGAGCTTCTTGATCTGCGGCAGCAGCGAGAACCAGGCCCAGACGCTCATGCCGACCGCGAAGAGGACCTTCGCGAGCAGGCCGATCCCGCCGGAGAGGAGGCCGAAGACCAGCCCCAGCAGCATGAAGGCCGCGTTCATGATCAGGCCCTGCGCGGTGCCCAGCTGCTGCTTGACCGCGTCCAGGATGCCCGCCAGGATCGGCGCGCCGTAGACGCCGATCGGGCCGGCGTACTTGCACAGGCGGCCGACGTTCAGGAGCGAGCCGTTCAGCGCCTCCTCGCAGTTCCCGACCTCCCTCTGGTGCTCCTGCTGGGCGGGGGTGAGC
>JAGWRY010000387.1 GCA_028869495.1 Elusimicrobiota bacterium
CGCCGCCCCCGAAGACGCGGGACGCGCGCTCTTCGACGGCGGCGGGCTGTGGAGCCGCCTGCGCTCCCGGCTCCCCTTCGGCGAGTCCGCGCCGGCCTGGCCCGGACGGGCCGGACAGCGCGTCCGCGTCGGGAGCTACCGCCTGACGCTCGACCGTCCGCTCGGCGAGGAGGACGGCGCGCGCCGCTGGTCCGCCGTCGAACGCGACTACGAGGTCGAGATCGCCCCGCCCGGCCGCCGCGCGCCGTCCGCCGGGATCGCGGCGCTCGAGGGCGCGGGCGTCCCGCACGAGCGCCTGCTCGCCTTGAGCGCCGACGGCCGCGTCGCGGTCAAGGAGCGCGTCGACGGCTGGCCGGCGCCGCAGCTCCTGAAGTCCGGGCTCTCGCGCTCCCAGAACGAGGGCTGGGCCGAGCTCGGCGCGCGGCTGATCCGGGCCGGCGTCTCCGCCGACCTCTCGCCCGAGAACCTGATCTGGCAGCACTGGCGCTCGCGCTGGGTCCTGCGCGACGTCCGCGGCGCCGCGCCGACGGGCCCGGCGGACGTCCTCGCCGGCCTGCTGACCCCGGCCGCGGAGAAGGCCGGCGTCGAGCCCGCCGACTTCCTCGCCGGCCTGCGCGGACGCCTCGGCCCCGACTCCGAGGAATGGCGCCGGACGCTCGCCGCCCTGCGCGGGAGTCCCCGCCTGGCGCCGGACTTGGCCGCGCTCGAGGAGCGCGACCGCGCCCTGCCCGGGGCCCCGCGCGTCGTCTTCGGGCCCGCGCCGGGGACGCCGGCGTTCCCGGACCGCGCCGGGCGCCCGGCCGAGGCGGCGAAGGTCCTCGGCTACGACCCGCTGACGGCGGAGCCGCGCCAGAACCTGCACCTCGACGATCCGGGCAAGCTCAACACCCTGATCGTCGCCGTCGAGCCTCCGGGCCGGACGCCGGCCGTCGTCAAGACGGCGGAGTGGGACATCGTGCGCAACGAGCTGGCGGTCCGCCGCGTCGCGCGGCGCTTCTTCGGGCGCTACTTCGACGTGCCGTCCGCGCTCGGCGTCGAGCGCGGACGCGACTCGTACCTCGTGATGGAGCTCAAGCCCGGTTCGCGCAGCTGGTCGCGCAGCCCGCTGACGCGCGATCAGCGCGCCGCACTGGGGATCCTGGCCCGCGCGTTCGGGCTCGGCGACATGAACCGGGGCAACCTCCTCCACCGCGACGGGGCGCGCCCGGTGCTCCTCGACTTCGAGCAGGCCTTCGGACGCGCGGCGCCGGTCGCCTCGCGCCTCCCCGACGAGCGCATCGCCGAGGAGATGCCCTGGACGAGCCTCGGGGAGACGAACCGGATCGAGGACTACCAGCCCGCGATCCGCGCCTGGCGCCGCCTGCTCGACGAGCCGGGGACGAAGGCCGCCCTCCTTTCCGACTTCGAGGCCGCCGGCTTCGACGCGGCGCACGCCGCGCGGCTGCTGGACCGAGTCGAGCGCAACACCGCAGACCTCGACTGGACGCTCCAAAACGACGTAGACTTCGTGAACCAGTTCGCGAACCGGGCGCGGCAAAGCCCCGTCCCGGCGCACCCTTGAGAGACCACCAATGAAACGACCGTTCCGCCTGATCGCCGCCGTCCTCGCCTTCGCCCTCGCCGCCGGGCCCGCCGCCGCCGACGTCCACCGCGCCGCGGGCGGCCCGATCGTCGCCGAGCTCGTCAGCCGCCTGCTCGAGCAGACGCACTACACGCACAAGAGGCTCGACGCCGAGGTTTCGCGCCAGTTCCTGAAGAACTACATCGACTCCTACGACTACAACCACATGATCCTGCTGCAGTCGGACGTCGACGAGTTCACCGCGAAGTACGGCGACTCCCTGGGCCAGATGGCGAAGGACGGCGACGTCGACCCGGCCTACGAGATCTACGACCGCGTGCTCCAGCGCCTGAAGGAGCGCGCCGCGCTGGTCAAGACGCTGGCCGCCTCGACGTTCACGTTCACGAGCGACGAGTCCGTCGTCCTCGACCGCCACAAGCTCCCGTGGCCGGCGACGGAGCAGGACGCCGCCCGGCTGTGGCGGCTGCGCATCAAGCACGAGTACCTGCTCGAGAAGATCGCGCGCGATCAGGAGGCCAAGGACAAGGCCGCGGCGAAAAAGAAGGAGGCGGCCGCGAAGAAGGACGACGTGAAGGCCGTCGCCGTCTCGAGCGCCCCGGCGAAGGCCGCCGCCAAGCCGGAGAAGGAGAAGTCGATCGCGCAGACCATCGTCGACCGCTACGACCGACTGCTGCGCAGCTACAACGAGTACGACGGCACCGACATCCTGCAGGACTACCTGGACTCGCTGACGCACGTCTACGACCCGCACACCGACTACCTGGCGGAGTCGACGAAGGAGAACTTCGACATCAGCATGAAGCTCTCGCTCGTCGGCATCGGCGCGGTCCTGCGCTCCGAGGACGGCTACGCGAAGATCGTGTCGCTGGTCCCCGGCGGACCGGCCGCGACCGGCAAGAAGCTCAAGCCGAACGACCGCATCGAGGCCGTCGCGCAGGGCGACGGGCCGTTCGTCGAGGTCGTCGGCATGAAGCTCGACCGCATCGTCGAGATGATCCGCGGCGAGAAGGGGACCCTCGTGCGCCTGCGCGTGATCCCGTCCGGCGCCTCGGAGTCGACGCGCGTCGTGATCCCGATCGTGCGCGCGAAGATCAAGCTGACCGACCAGGAGGCGCGGGCGCGCGTGTACACCCTGCCGGGCCAGGGCAAGGACGCCCCGCCCGAACGCATCGGCGTGCTGAACCTTCCTTCGTTCTACGCGGACATGAACGGCGGCGAGGGCGCCAAGAGCCTGACCCGCGACACGAAGAAGCTGCTCGACGAGCTCGAGCGCCGCGGCGTCGACGCGGTCGTCGTCGACCTGCGCCGCGACGGCGGCGGGTCGCTGGCCGAGGCGGTCACGCTGACCGGGCTCTTCATCAAGGAGGGGCCCGTCGTCCAGGTCAAGGACTCGCGCGGGACGATCCGCGTCCTCTCCGACACCGACCCGTCGATCGACTACTCGGGGCCTCTCGTCGTGCTGACCTCGCGCGAGTCGGCGTCGGCCGCCGAGATCTTCACGGCCGCGATGCAGGACTACGGGCGCGCGGTGATCGTCGGCGACAAGAGCACGTTCGGCAAGGGCACGGTCCAGTCCGTGCTCGAGCTCGACGACTACCTGCCGCCGGCCTACCGCGAGTACCGCCCCGGCGCGCTGAAGCTGACCGTGCAGAAGTTCTATCGGATCTCGGGCGGCTCGACGCAGAACAAGGGCGTCACGCCCGACATCCACCTGCCGTCGGGCGGCGACGTCTCGGACATGACCGAGGCCGACCAGCCGGACGCCCTGCCGTACGACCAGATCCCGCCGGCGCAGTACGAGCGCGTCGGCTCGGTGGACGGAAAGCTCGAGACCCTCGAGAAGGAGTCGGCCGCGCGCGTGAAGGACTCCCAGGAGTTCAAGTGGATCCGCGAGGACCTCGCGCGCTGGGAGAAGCAGCAGAAGGACAAGTCCGTCACGCTCAACGAGGCGAAGCTGCTCGCCGAGCGCAAGGCCGACGAGGACCGCCACGCCGAGCGCAAGAAGATCCGGGCGGAGCTCAAGGAGAAGCCGTACCCGTTCCAGGAGATCACGCTCGAGTCGATCGGCAAGCCGGCCTCCGCCGTCGCCGCGTCGAGCGCGACGGCGACGGACGACGACGACGAGACCGACGGGACCGACATGGTCCCCGGGCGCTCGCCGAACGACCCCGACGCGGTGCTCAACGAGACCCTGCGCATCGCCCGGGACCTCGCCGCCCTGTCGGAGCCGGCGCCGGTCGCCTCGAACAAGCGGCCCGGCCGAAGCGTTGCGCAATAAGACGGCGTGAGGAGGGGCCGCCCCGCGCGGGGCGGCCGGAGGCCCCATGAACCCCGATCGCTGGACGCTGAAGACCCAGCAGGCGTTTTCCGACGCGCAGGCGCTCGCCCAGCGCCGCGACCAGCAGGAGCTGTCCGAGGAGCACCTGCTCGCGGCCCTGCTCGCGCAGGACGCCGGGATCGCCCCGGAGCTCCTGAAGAAGGCGGGCGTCGACCCGAAGGCCGCCGCGGCCGAGGTCGAGCGCGCGCTGGCCAAGAAGCCGTCGGTCTCGGGCGGGCGCCTGTACGCGTCCCCCGGCCTCGAGAAGGCGCTGGTCCGGGCCGAGGACCGCATGAAGGCGATGAAGGACGAGTTCGTCTCGGTCGAGCACGTCCTGCTGGGCCTGCTCGACGCGGGCGGCGCGGCCGCCTCGCTGCTCGCGCGCCTGGGGCTGACGCCCGACAAGGTCCTGGCCGCGCTGACGCAAGTGCGCGGCTCCCAGCGCGTGACCTCGCAGGAGCCCGAGGCCTCCTACCAGGCGCTCGAGAAGTACGGACGCGACCTGACGGCCGCCGCGCGCCGCGGCAAGCTCGATCCGGTGATCGGCCGCGACGCGGAGATCCGCCGCGTCGTGCAGGTCCTCGCGCGGCGCACGAAGAACAATCCGGTCCTGATCGGCGCGCCCGGCGTCGGCAAGACCGCGATCGTCGAGGGCCTCGCCCAGCGCATCGTCGCCGGCGACGTCCCCGAGGGGATCAAGGACAAGACGGTGATCGCGCTGGACCTGGGAGCCCTCGTCGCGGGGGCCAAGTTCCGCGGCGAGTTCGAGGAGCGCCTGAAGGCGGTCCTGAAGGAAATCGCCGCCCAGGAAGGCCGCGTGATCCTGTTCATCGACGAGCTGCACACGGTCGTGGGGGCCGGCCGGGCCGAAGGGGGGAGCGACGCCGCCAACCTCTTGAAGCCCGCCCTGGCCCGCGGCGAGCTGC
>JAGWRY010000388.1 GCA_028869495.1 Elusimicrobiota bacterium
GGCGGCGCCGAGACCCGCGTGCGCAGCGACGTGACGGTCACGATCGTCCCCCCCGAGGCGGCCGCCGCGGCCGCGCGGCGCATCCGCGCCTTCGGCGCGCGCACGATCAAGATCAAGGTCGGCCGCGACCCGGACGACGACGCCGCGCGCGTCGCCGCGGTCGCGGCCGCTGCCCCGCGCCTGGCGCTGACGCTCGACGCGAACCAGGGCTACGGCCCGCGCGAGTCGCTGGCGCTTCTGCGGCGCCTGCGCGCGCGCGGCATCCGGATCGCGATGTTCGAGCAACCGGCCGCCGCGAAGGATTGGGACGGCCTGGCGCGCGTCGCGCGCCTCGGCGGCGTGCCGGTCGCGGCCGACGAGTCCGTCGGCGGGCGCGCCGACGCGCTCGGCCTCGCGCGGCGCCGGGCGGTCTCGGTCCTGAACCTGAAGCTGATGAAGACGGGCCTCCTCGAGGCCTGGGACTGCGCGCTGATCGCGCGCGCGTCGGGGCTCGGGCTGATGATCGGCGGGATGATCGAGACCTCCTTGTCGATGGCCTGCGCCGCGCACTTCGCGGCGGGCCTGGGCGGCTTCTCCTTCGTGGACCTCGACACGCCGCTCTGGCTCGCCGACGACCCGACGCGCGGCCTGCGCCTCGGCCGCGGCGGCGTCTACGACCTCGCGCGCGTGCGCGCCGGCATCGGCGTCGTCCCGCGCTGAGGCCCCGGCTCGGGCTTCCTGAATTCCGCTCAAGGGGCCGCCGTCCGCCCCGGCCCCTCCGGGACCGCGCGCCATTGAGGCGCGCTTGGATCGCTCGGCGGCGAACGGCGGAACGACGGCTTGCCGTCCTTCGCTCCACATCCCCCCGGGACCGGGACGGACGGCGGCCTCCCGGAGCGGTCGGCCGTCCGCCCGAGTCGTCGCCGTCCGTCCCATCCACGGCGGGACGTGGAGCGAGGACGGCGGGTCGGCCGCCCGCCGCCGAGCGACCCCGAGCGAGGGTCAAACCCGAGCGATCCCGACGGGGATGGGACCGGACGGCGGCCCCTTGAGCGGAATGCGGAGTCTCCGGGAACTTGCCCGCGCGGGGACTTGACGCGGGCGGGGCGATCGCGCTATACTTTAACCGGTCGGTCAGTCAATCAATATGGGACGAAAACCCAACGCCGCCGTCCGCGAACGGATCCTTCAGGAGGCCGAGCACGTCATCCACCTGAAGGGCTACGGCGCCGCCTGCATGGACGAGATCGCGAAGGCCAGCGGGATGACGAAGGCGAACCTCTTCCACCACTTCGGCTCGAAGTCCGCGCTGGCGCTCGCCGTCCTCGACTACAAGATCGAGGAGTTCCGGTCGCGCAAGGTCCTGCCGCTCTGCGCGCAGGCCGCCCCCGAGGAGGCCGTCGCCGCGATGTTCGAGGAGGGCGCGCGCTTCTTCCGCGGCATCGGCTGCCGCGCCGGCTGCTTCGTCGGCAACATCGCGCTCGAGATGAGCGACCGCGACGAGGCCTTCCGCGAGCGCGTCGGGAGCTTCTTCGCCGAGTGGGCCGCGGGCATGGCCGAGTGCCTGGAGCGCGGCAAGTCCTCCGGCTACTTCCGGCCGTCCCTCGACTCGCGCGCCTCGGCCGAGGCGATCGTCGCGCTCTACGAGGGCGCGATCATGCTGACGCGCGCCCAGCGCGACGCGTCGATCTTCAAGCGGGCGGGCGCCGTCGCCCGCTCGATCCTCGAGCAGCACAAAACGAAGCCGTATAAAGGAGGAAAGCAAGCCATGGGTCCGAAGACTCCCTGCGGGTGCTAACCCGGTGATGAAACCGCCGCCGTCCGCCCGTCCGGGCGGGCGGCGGCGGGCCTTTATGCCCCCGCGCCTCCCCCGTCTCGCCCTCGCCCTGCTCGCCGCGGCGCTCTGCGCCTGCGGCGGCGGCGCCTCCGGCCCGCATCCCGCCCCCGGCTTCTCCCTGCCGGCTCTCGGCGGCGGGACCGTCTCCCTCTCCTCCGAGCGCGGCAAGGTCGTCCTCGTGAACTTCTGGGCGACCTGGTGCGACTCCTGCCGCGAGGAGCTCCCGACCCTGCGGGAGCTCGCCCGCCGCCGCGACGGGCCGGACTTCGCCCTGCTCGCGGTCAACGTCGACGAGGACGCGTCCAAGGTCCCCCCGTTCGCGAAGGCGCACGCCCTCGACTTCCCGATCCTGCTCGCCGACCCGGGGACGATGTCCGCCTACCGGGTGCGCGACCTGCCGACCTCGTTCCTGATCGCGCCGGACGGGACGATCGCCCGCCGCTACGTCGGCCCGCTCGACCCGCAGGCCGTGGAAAATGATATCGTCGGTCTTCTCAACAGGAGACACTCATGAAAAGAGCCGCCGTCGTCCTCGCCGCCCTGCTCGCCGCCGTCCCGGCGTTCGCCCGCACGATCAGCCGCGAGGAGCTGCAGAAGGCCCTCGACGCGAACCCGGACCTCGTCCTCGCGGCCCTGAAGAAGGCCGACCAGACCCAGCTCTTCGACCTCGTGATCTCGGCCCAGCGCGCGTACCAGATCCAGGAGGAGAAGAAGCAGGAGGCCGAGGCGAAGGCCGAGCAAGAGGCGGCCTTCAAGAACCCGCTCGAGGCCGAGATCGGCCCGAAGACCCTGATCCGCGGCGACAAGGACGCTCCGATCACGGTCGTCGAGTACTCCGACTTCCAGTGCCCGTTCTGCGGGCGCGGCTTCCGCACGGTCGAGGCTCTGCGCAAGAAGTACGGCAAGCACCTGCGCTTCGTCTTCAAGAACCTGCCGCTGGTCAACCTCCACCCGCAGGCCCTGCCCGCCGCCGAGTGGCACGAGGCGGTCGCCCTCCAGTCCCCCGCCAAGTCGTGGCTCTTCCACGACAAGATGTTCGAGAACCAGGACAAGCTCGGCGACAGCTTCTACCGCCAGACGGTCAAGGAGCTCGGCCTCAACGTCAAGGAGGCCGAGAAGGCCGTCAAGGGCAAGAAGGTGATGGAGGTCATCGCGGCCGACGTGACCGAGGCCCACAAGTTCGGCTTCAGCGGGACGCCCGGCTTCCTGATCAACGGCGTGCCGCTGCGCGGCGCCTATCCGCTGTCGGAGTTCGACAAGATCATCGCGCGCCTGGCCGCGGAGAAGAAGAACTCCGGCTGGGACCCGGCCATCGCGAAGCTCGCCGCCCAGCCCGAGGACGCCGGCTCCGACGAGTAGCGCGTCCGCCGCCGCGACGCGAAGGCCCGCCGCGAGGCGGGCCTTCTTTTTTTCCGGCGAAAATTCGACCTCGAAAAGACGACACTCAAAGACACTGAAAAGACGTTTTCAAACAATAGGCACCATCTAGGTCTTTACAAAGAATCGGTCATCGGTTATTCTAAGGCCCTACTCGGGACCGCGGCGGGCCGCGCCGCGCGCCCCAGCGCCTTGAACCCTTGAACCGCACGGAGAAATGATGAACACGGCTTCCACAGACACGCCCGTCACGCCGAACGCGACCCCGCTCGACGCGGGAGCGTCGACGATGAGCGTTCGCAAGCGCAACGGATCTCTGGAGCCCGTGGACGTCAACAAGATCGTGCGCGCCGTCGCCCGCTGCGGCTCGGGCCTCGAGAACGTGGACGTCCTCAAGATCGCGACGAAGACGATCGGCGGGCTCTACGACGGCGCGACGACGAAGGAGCTCGACAACCTCTCGATCCAGACCTCGGCGCTGCTGATCGCCGAGGCCCCGGAGTACTCGCGCCTGGCGGCGCGCCTGCTCGCGACCTACATCCACAAGGAGGTCGAGAACCAGGACATCCAGTCGTTCTCGCAGTCGATCTCCGCCGGCGTGCGCCACGGCCTGATCGCCGACAAGGTCGGCCAGTTCGTCTCCGCGAACGCGCGCAAGCTCAACGACGCGATCGAGTACAACCGCACCGACCTCTTCGAGTACTTCGGCCTGCGCACGGTCTACGACCGCTACCTGCTGAAGAACCCCGAGACGCGCGAGGTCCTCGAGAC
>JAGWRY010000389.1 GCA_028869495.1 Elusimicrobiota bacterium
CGGAAGCCGCCGCGGCGCTCGCCGCCGCGCTCGCCGCGCTGCTCGCGCTCGCCCGGCGGGGGCGGAACGGGCTGCGTCGGGATCGGCTGCTGGGGGACGCTCGTCTGGGTCGTCTCAGTGCTCATGAAAGTCGCTCTCCGTTAGAACTCGAGTCCGGCGGCGCGCGCCGCGTCGGCCAGGGCCTTCACGCGGCCGTGGTAGACGTAGGCGCCCCGATCGAACATCACCTGCTTGACGCCGGCCTTGACGGCCTTCGCCGCGATCGCCTCGCCGACCTTCTTGGCGGCGTCGATCGACTTGGCGGACTTGGACGCCTTCTTCAGGTCCTTGTCCAGCGACGACGCGGCGGCGATCGTGACGCCCTTCGCGTCGTCGATCACCTGCGCGTAGATGTACTTCAGGCTGCGGTGCACCGACAGGCGCGGGCGCTCGCCGCGGTGGGCGAACAGGCGCTTGCGCGTCGCGGAACGGCGGTGCTCATAACGGGTCCACTTGTCTTTCATGGCTTATTTCTTGCCTCCCGCTCCGGCGCCCGCGGCGGTCTTGCCGGCCTTCTTGCGCACGCGCTCGCCCTGGTAGCGGATCCCGGTGCCCTTGTAGGGCTCGGGCTTTCTGAGCTCGCGGATCTTCGCGGCGATCTCGCCGACGAGGTCCTTGCTCACCCCGGAGACGGTCACCAGGGTCTTCTTCGGATCGACGGCCAGCGTGATGCCCTGCGGGGCCTCGAACGTGACCGGGTGCGACTTGCCGAGCGCCAGCGTCAGCTTCTGGCCGGCGACCTCGGCGCGGAAGCCGAGGCCGTGGATCTCGAGCTTCTTCGCGTAGCCGGCGCTGACGCCGTTGACGAGGTTGTTGACGCGCGCGCGCATCATGCCCCAGATCGCGGAGGCGTCCTTGGCGGCCGCGAGGTCCGCGGTCATCAGGACGTGGCCGTCCTTGACCTCGGCCTTCACGTACGGGTGGAGGGTCTCGCGGAACTCCCCCTTCGGGCCCTTGGCCTGGACGACGGAACCGTCCACCTTGACCTGGACTCCGCTGGGGATGACGACGGGCTGCTTTCCGATTCGGGACATGTTCGTTACCAGACCTGGCAGAGGATCTCTCCGCCGACCTTCTTCTCGCGCGCCTGGCGGCCGGTCATCACGCCCTGCGAGGTCGACAGGATCGTCACGGCGAAGCCGCCGCGGGCGCGCGGGATGTCCTTGTAGGACTTGTACACGCGCAGGCCGGGCCGCGACACGCGCTTGATGCCGCGGATGACGGCCTCCTTGGTCGGGGAGTACTTCAGGAAGACGCGGATCGTGCCGCGCTTCGCGCCGCCGGGGGCGGCGTTGTAGAGCGACTTGAAGTTCGCGATGAAGCCCTCGTCCTTCAGGACGCGGACGACCTCCATCTTGAGCTTCGACATCGGGACGTCGACGCGGTCCTTCTGTCGGACGTTCGAGTTGCGGATGCGGGTCAGCAGGTCGGAGATGGGATCCATTGTCTTTTCTTTACCAGGAAGATTTCTTCACGCCCGGCAGGAGGCCGCCGTGCGCCATTTTTCGGAAGCACATGCGGCACAGGCCGAAGTCGCGGTAGTACGCGCGCGGGCGCCCGCAGATCTGGCAGCGGTTGCGCTGCCGGGTCGCGAACTTGGGGGTCTTCGTCATCTTCGCGCGCCAAGCGGTGGTCGCCATGGTCAGTTCCTCCCGGCCGGGGCGGCCGGCTGCTTGAACGGCATCCCGAGCTCCTTCAGGAGGTCGAGACTGATCGCGTCCTTGCCGCCGTCGATGACGAACGAGATGTTCATCCCGCGCTGCTTGGCGACCTTCTCGGCCTGGATCTCGGGGAAGATCAGCTGCTCCTTCAGGCCGAGGTTGAAGTTGCCCGAACCGTCGAAGCCGCGCGGCTCGAGGCCGCGGAAGTCGCGGATGCGCGGGATCGCGACGGTGATCAGGCGGTCGAGGAACTCCCACATCCGGTCGCCGCGCAGAGTCACGCGCACGCCGATCGGCATGCCCTCGCGCAGCTTGAAGTTCGAGATCGACTTCGCCGCGCGGCGGATCTGCGGCAGCTGCCCGGAGATCAGCGCGAGCTCCTCGCGGGCGTGGTCGAGCATAGCCACGTTGTCGCGCGCTTCGGAGACGCCGATGTTGACGACGATCTTCGTCAGTCGCGGGACCTGGTGCGCGTTCTTGAGGCCGTGCTTGTCCATCAGGGCCGGGACGACGGACTCCTGGTAGCGGGACTTCAGGCGCGGCTTCGGATGCTCGACGTCGCGGCCGTCGGCGTTGACCTCGTAGGCGGGGCCGGCGGACTTCGCCGCCTGCTGCCGCTCGAGGCCGGCCTTCTTCGCGGCGGCCGCGGCCTTCGCCGCCTTCGCCTTGTCTTCGGGGTTTTTCTCAGCCATCGTCTTCTTCCTTCCTGCGTTAAGCGATCGTCTCGCCGGACTTCACGGCCACGCGGACCTTGTCTCCGTTCTGGAGAGTCTTCACGCGGACGCGCGTCGGCTTCTCGGACTTCGGATCGACGAGCATGACCTTCGACAGCGCCAGCGGCGCCTCGGTCTTGACCAGCCCGCCGGGATCGGTCTGCGTCGGCTTCTTGTGCTTGGTCACGACGTTGACCTTCGACACCAGCACGCGGGCCGGGGTCTCGCAGTCGCCGGGGATGACCTCCATGACCTCGCCGACCTTGCCCTTGTCGCGGCCGGAGATCACGACGACCTTGTCCTTCTTCTTGATCTTGAACTTCATCTCAGACGACCTCCGGGGCGAGCGACACGATCTTCAGGAACTCCTTGTCGCGCAGCTCGCGCGCGACAGGCCCGAAGACGCGGGTGCCCTTCGGCTCGTTCTTGTCGTCGATGAGGCACGCGGCGTTGTCGTCGAAGCTGATGTAGGAGCCGTCCGGGCGGCGGATGTTGCGCTTGGCACGCACGACGACCGCCTTGACGACCTGGCCCTTCTTGATCGCGCCGTTCGGGAGGGCGTCCTTGACGGTCGCGACGATCGTGTCGCCGAGGCTCGCGTAGCGGCGGTACGAGCCCCCGGACACGTGGAAGCACTGGATCTTGCGCGCGCCGGAGTTGTCGGCGACGTTGAGCATGGTTCGGAGCTGGATCATGGCTACTTGACCTCGGCGATCTTCGGGGCCGACTTGATGATGCGGACCAGGCGCCAGCACTTCGTCTTCGACAGCGGGCGGGTGCTCGCGATCTCGATGAGGTCGCCGGCGCGCGACTGGTTGCCCTCGTCGTGGACGTGGAACTTGCTGGAGCGGGAGATCACCTTCCCGTAGAACGGATGGCGGACCGTGCGGGTCACGCGGACGACGCGCGTCTTGTCCATCTTGTCGGACACGACGACGCCCTCCAGGGTCTTGCGCTGGTTGCGCTCGACGGGGGCCGGAGCTTCGGCGGTCTTCGTCACTTGACGGCCTCCTTCATGCGGAGATGGGTCTTGAGCCGGGCGATCTCGCGGCGGACGTGCCGGAGCTCGGTCGGGTTCTTGAGCGGCGCGACCTTGTGCTGGAACTCCAGCTTCGCGCGCTTCTCCAGGGCCGTCCGGAGCTCGCTCTTGAGCTCGGTGACGGCCATCACGGACTTTTCCTGCGTCGGCGCCTTCTTCTTGTCGGCCATCTTAGACGTGCTCCCGGACGACGAACTTGGTCTTGATCGGCAGCTTGTAGGACGCGATGCCGAGCGCGAGCTCGGCCTCGGCCCGCGTCAGGCCCTCGATCTCGAAAAGGATGCGGCCGGGCTTGACGACCGCGGCCCAGTGGTCCGGGGCGCCCTTGCCCTTGCCCATGCGGGTCTCGGCCGGGTGCTTCGTGATCGCCTTGTCCGGGAAGATGCGGACCCAGAGCTTGCCGCCCTTCTTCAGGTGGCGGACGACGGTCACGCGGCAGGACTCGATCTGACGCGCGGTGACCCACTTGGGCTCGAGCGCCTTCAGGCCGAACTCGCCGAACGCGAGGGAGACGCCGCGCTTGGCCGGACCCTTGATGCGCGGGTGGCTGTGCGGCTTGCGGTACTTGACGCGCTTGGGCATCAGCATCTTACTTGCTCCTCTCGACCTTTTCGGCGACGGCCTGGACCGACTCGGGGACCGGCGCGCCGTCCGGCGTCTCGCCGCTCTCGATCGCCATCGCGGCGGCCTGCAGGGCCGCCTCCTTCTTCGCGATCTGCTGCAGCTCCTTGAACGACTTCACGAAGTGCTGCTTCTTGAAGATCCAGACCTTCACGCCGATGATGCCGGCGGTCGTCATCGCCTCGGCGGTGCCGTAGTCGACGTCCGCGGCGTACGTGTGCAGGGGCACGCGGCCCTCGCGGTTCCACTCGCGGCGGGAGATCTCGGCGCCGTTGATGCGGCCGGAGACCATCACCTTGATGCCCAGCGCGCCCGACTGGATCGTGCGCTCCATCGCGCGGCGCATCGCGCGGCGGTGAGCGATGCGCTTCTCGAGCTGGACGGCGATCGACTCGGCGACGAGGCGGCTGTCGAGCTCCGGGTCCTTGATCTCCATCACGTTGACGTAGGTCTTGCGCTGCGTCATGCCCTCGACGGCCTTGCGCAGGGCCTCGATGTCGGCGCCCTTCTTGCCGATCACGACGCCGGGGCGGGCCGTGTGGATGTTGACGCGCAG
>JAGWRY010000390.1 GCA_028869495.1 Elusimicrobiota bacterium
CGCCCGCGCGGCTCCCGTCGGAGCGGAGGCCGCGGACGTCCCCGTCGTCGCGGTGCCGACCGGGACCGTCGTCGCCGCCGGCGAGCGCGCCGCCGCGCCGGAGATCGCGTCCGTGCGCGTCGCGCGCAAGAACGTCTTCGACCCGGCGGTGAAGGGCGAGGACTGGTGGCCGTTCCGGATCGCCGACCGCATCCACCTCGTCACGCGCGAGCGGGTCGTGCGCCGGGAGCTGCTGTTCCGACCCGGCGACCGCTGGGACCCGCTGAAGGTCATCGAGTCCGAGCGCAACCTGCGCGCGGACTACCCGTTCCGACTCGTCGAGATCGAGCAGATCCGCCGCCCGGACGGGCGCGTCGACGCCGTCGTGCACACGCAGGACAGCTGGAGCACGAACCCGCGCCTCTCGTTCGGCTCGTCGGGCGGGCACAGCACGCTGTCGTACGGCCTCGAGGAGGATAACCTCGCCGGGCTCGGCAAGTCCGTCTCCTACGTCCACTCGCGCGGGAGCGACACCGGAGGGCGCACGAGCTCCGACTCCTACGGCTACGGGGACCCGCGCTTCCTCGGCACCCGCCTGGCGCTGGACTCCTCGTTCGCGCGCACGCAGGACGGCGACCAGGGCCATCTGAGCCTCGCGCGCCCGTTCTACTCGCTCGACGACCCGCGCGCGATGTACGCGTCCTGGTCGCAGAGCGCGGCCGTCGGCGCGGAGGTCGCCGACGGCGCCGACGTCTCCCGCTACTTCGAGCGCCGCCGCGTCGTCGACGCGGCCTACGGCTGGCGCCTGCCCGGCAGCCGCGCGCTCGTCCAGCGCTTCAGCGTCGGCTGGTACGACGACCACGCGGCCTTCGCGCCGACCGCGCGCCCCCCGGGCACGCTCCCCGGCACCCTGCCGGCCGACCGGGACCTCTCTGGCCCGACCGTCGGCTGGTCCTGGGTCCAGCCGCGCTACGTGAAGGAGACCTACATCGACCGCATGGAGCGCGTCGAGGATTTCAACCTCGGCAACGAGCTGGGGGCGCGCACCGGCTACATGGCGCGCGGCACCGGCTCGGACCAGGACCGCTGGATCTTCAACGTCGGCGACCGCCAGGGCCTCAGCCTCGGCCCCGGGCGCTTCCTGCTGGCCGGCGTCAACGCGAGCGGCCGGATCTACCGCGACCGCTGGGAGAACGGACTTCTGACCGCGGACCTGAACCTGTTCTGGAAGAACTCCGCCTTCGCGCGCGACCGCACCCTCGTCGCGCACGTCGAGGCCGCGCAGGGGCGCCGCCTGGACCGCGAGAACCAGATCGTCCTCGGCGGCAGTTCCGGCCTGCGCGGCTACAAGAACGACAGCTTCGTCGGCGGCCGCTCGGTCCTCGCGAACCTCGAGGACCGGTTCTTCGTCCCGGGCGAGTACTTCCACCTCGCGCGCTTCGGCGGCGCGGTCTTCGCCGAGTCGGGCTGCGTCGTGCCGGAAGGCTCCGGCTTCTCGCCGGCGCGCTTCAAGAGCGACGTCGGCTTCGGCCTGCGCGCCGCGTCGACGCGCTCGACGTCGGGCGGGGTCGTGCGCGTGGACCTCGCCTACGCGCTCAACGCCGGCCCCGGCGGCTCGCGCTGGATCCTGTCGATCCGCGGCGGACAGGCTTTCTCCTTCTTCAACAGCGCCTCGCAGAGCGTCTCCACGAGCCCGGGGCCCGGGCTGTGAGCCCGCGCGGGCATTTTGCTAGGATGGCTCTCATATGAGGAAAGGCGTCCTCCTCGCCTGCGCCGCCGCCGTCCTCGCCGGCTGCGGCGCCTTCGACCGCGCCGCGGTGCGCTCCGAGGCGCGCGTCCTCGAGCGCGGGCGCGCGGCGACCCTCGACGAGCCCGACTACGAGCTCGCGCGCGAGGCCTCGCCCGCTCAGCTGAAGCTTCTCGAGACGCTGATCGTCAGCGCCCCGCGCGACCGCCGCCTGCGGCGCCTGGCCGCCGAAGGCTTCGGCGGGGCCGCGTTCCTGTTCGTCGAGCCGACGGCGCCCGAGCGCGCGAAGGGCCTCTACCTCCGCGGCCGCGACGAGGCCCTGTCGGCCCTCGCCCTCAAGCCGAAGTTCCGGGGCCTGGACGGGGACTCGCTCGACGCGTTCCGGGCCGCGGTCGCGAAGGCGGCGAAGGACGACGTCCCCGACCTGTTCTGGGCCGCCTTCGATTGGGCCGGCTGGGTGAATCTCTCGAAGGACGACGCCGCCGCGCTCGCCGACCTGCCGAAGGTCGAGGTCCTGATGGCCCGGGTGCGCGCGCTCGACCCCGGCTACCACTTCGACGGCGCGGACCTCTTCTTCGGCATCGACGAGGCCTCGCGCCCGCCCCTGCTCGGCGGCGACCCCGCGAAAGCGAAGGCCGACTTCGACCGCGCGCGCGCCGCGACCGGCGACAAGTACCTGATGGCCCTGGTCCTCGAGGCGCGCTGGTACGCGGTCGCCGCGCAGGACAAGGACCTCTTCGTCCGACTGCTCAAAGAGGTCGAGAGCGCGCCGGCGGGCCGCCTGCCCGAGGCGCGCCTGACCGACGAGGCGGCCAAGCGCCGGGCCGCCGCCCTCCTGGAGAAGACCGATGACTACTTCTAAGACCCTCGCCGCGGCCGCCCTCGCGCTGTCCGTCGCGGTCCCCGCGTCCGCCGCGCGCACGATCAAGTTCGCGACGCTGGCCCCGCAGGGCTCGACCTGGATGAACGTGATGCACGCGCTGGCCCAGGAGGTCGCGCGCAAGACCGGGGGGGACCTGAAGTTCCGCTTCTACGCGGGCGGCGTCGCCGGCGACGAGAAGGACGTCGTGATGAAGATCCGCATCGGCCAGCTGCAGGGCGGGGCCTTCACCGGCGTCGGCCTGGGCGAGATCGCCCCGGAGACGCGCCTGCTCGACGCGCCGTGGCTGTTCCGCTCGCGCGCGGAGCTCGAGCGCATCCGCCGCGACTTCGGCCCCGAGCTGTCGGCCGCCGTCGCGAAGAAGGGCTTCGTCGTGCTCGGCTGGACCGACCTCGGCGCGGTCTACGTGTTCAGCAAGGACCCGATCTCCGGCCCCGACGACATGAAGAAGGAGAAGATGTGGGTCTGGTCCGGCGACCCGATCGCGCAGGCCGCCTACCAGGCCCTCGGCGTCAGCCCGATCCCGCTGTCGATCGTCGACGTGATGCAGTCCCTGCAGACCGGCCTGATCGACGCCGTCTACGGCCCGCCGCTGGGCGTCGTCGCCCTGCAGTGGTTCCGGCGCGTCAAGCACATCTACCCGGTCCCGATGGCCGAGTCGAGCGGCGCGGTGCTGGTCTCCAAGCGCTTCTTCGACGCCCTGCCCGAGAAGGACCGCAAGGTCCTCGTCGAGGTCTCGGCCGAGCAGATCTCGCGCCTGAACGCGCTGACGGCCGCCGAGAACGAGAAGGCCCTGAAGGCGATGGAGAAGCAGGGCCTGACGATGGGGCCCAAGCCCGACGCCGCGACGATGAAGCGCTACGAGGAGCTCGGCCGCCGGGCGCGCCGGGCCCTGGCCGGGCGCCTGTTCCCGCAGGACCTGCTCGACCGGGTCGAGAAGGAGCTCGCCGCCTACCGTGCGCGCGCGTCTACGAAGCGCTGAGGCCCTGCTCGGCCGCATCGAGGGGGCCGCGCTCGTGGCCCTCCTGGCGCTGATGGTCGTGCTCGCCTTCGCGCAGGTCGTCCTGCGCTGGTTCGACACGGGCCTGCTCTGGGCCGACGCCTTCCTCAAGCAGATCGTGATGTGGGCGGGATTTTTGGGCGCGGCGCTGGCCGCCCAGCACGAGAAGAACTTCGCCTGGGAGACCGCGCACTTCGGCGCGCCGCCCGCCCTGCGCCCGTGGCTGCGCCTGCTGGCCCAGCTGTCCGGCGCGGTCGTCGCGGTCCTGCTCGCCTACGCGGCGTGCCGCTACACGGTCGACTCGCGCTCGGCCGGCGACGTGCTGGCCACCGTCGGCCGCGTCTCGATCCCGGCCTGGATCGCGGCGGCGGGCATCCCCGGCGGCTTCGCGCTGGTCGCCGCGCACATGCTCTTCAAGGCGGCCGACGCGGCCGCCGAGGCCTTCGGGGCGCGCCCGTGACGGCGGCCCTTCCGTACGTCGGCTTGGCGGCGCTGGCCGCGGCGGGCGTGCCGATCTTCGCGCTCCTCGGCGCCCTCGCGCTGTGGCTGTTCCACGCCGACGGGATCCAGTCGACCGCGGTGATCATCGAGCTCGCGCGCCTGTCCTCCCTGCCCGCGCTGATCGCGATCCCGCTCTTCACGTTCGCCGGCTACGTGCTCGCCGAGAGCGGAGCCCCGAAGCGCCTCGTGGCGCTGGCCGAGGCGCTGTTCGGCTGGCTGCCCGGCGGCGTCGCGGTCGCGGGACTGGGCGCCTGCGCGATGTTCACCGCGTTCACCGGCGCGTCGGGCGTCACGATCATCGCGCTCGGCGGGCTCGTCTACCCGCTGCTGCGCCGCCAGGGCTACCCGGAGGACTTCTCGCTGGGCCTGGTCTCGACGACCGGCAGCCTGGGCCTGCTGTTCCCGCCGAGCCTGCCGATCATCCTGTACGCGCTCGTCGGCGGCATCTCGGTCAACAAGCTCTTCGCCGCGGCGACGGTTCCCGGCCTCTTCCTGATCGTCCTGCTCTCCGGCTACGCGGTCGCCGTCGCCGTGCGCGCCGGCGTCAAGCGCACCGCGTTCTCCTGGCGGACGGCCCTGCGCGCCGCGCGCGCCGCCGCCTGGGAGCTGCCCCTGCCGGTGATCGTCGTCGGCGGCATCTACGGCGGCTTCTTCACCGCGTCCGAGGCGGCGGCCGTGATGGCGTTCTACGTCGTCGTCGTCGAGACCCTCGTCTACCGCGACGTCCCCTGGTCGAAGATGCCCGAGGTCGCGCGGCAGAGCATGATCCTCGTCGGCGCGATCATGATCGTGCTCGGCTGCGCGCTGGGCCTGACCAGCTACCTGATCGACGCGGAGATCCCGGGCCGCCTGTTCACGTTCCTGCACGCGCACGTCGGCTCCGCGTGGGAGTTCCTCGCGATCCTGAACGTGTTCCTGCTCGTCGTCAACATGATCGAGATCTTCTCGGCGATCGTCATCGTCGTGCCGATCATCGCGCCGGTCGCGATCCAGTACGGGATCAGCCCGGTCCACCTGGGCGCGCTGTTCCTGCTGAACCTCGAAATCGGCTACATGACGCCGCCGCTGGGCCTGAACCTGTTCCTCGCGTCGCGCCGCTTCGACCGCTCCCTGCCCGAGCTCTACCGCGCCGTATTCCCGTTCTGGCTGCTGCTGCTGGCGGCCCTGATGATCGTCACCTACTTCCCGGCCATGAGCCTCTGGCTGCCGAAGCTCCTGAGATACCCATGAACCCGAAGCCCCCGAAAGAGCTCCTCCCCGAGGAGAAGGAAGTCCTCACCCAAAAGATCCGCCAGTCGCGCGCGTACCTGCGCGCCTACGAGGACTTCGAGTTCCTCGGCCGCAAGGACCTGCGCCCGATCCGCCTCCAGCTCGAGCTCCTGAAGCCCGAGACGGTCCTGCGCGAGCACAAGATCCGCTCGACGATCGTCGTCTTCGGCTCCGCGCGCGTGCTCTCGCCCGAGGAGGCGCGCCGGCGCCTGCGCGCCGCGCAGGAGGCGGCGGCCGAGCGCCCGCGCGACGCCGAGCTCAAGCGCCTCGTCGCCGAGGCCGAGAAGAAGGTCGAGCTGTCGCGCTGGTACGAGGAGGCGCGGCGCTTCGCCGCGATCCTATCGAAGGCCCAGCAGGCCGGCCAGGACCTCGAGTACGTGATCACGACCGGCGGCGGCCCCGGCATCATGGAGGCCGCCAACCGCGGCGCCTGGGAGTGCGGCGCCAAGTCGATCGGCCTCAACATCACGCTCCCGCACGAGCAGGACCCGAACCCGTACATCACGCCCGAGCTCTGCTTCCAGTTCCACTACTTCTCCCTGCGCAAGATGCACTTCCTGATGCGCGCGCGGGCGCTGGTCGCCTGCCCCGGCGGCTACG
The DNA here is from genome assembly GCA_028869495.1 of Elusimicrobiota bacterium. Lineage (GTDB taxonomy): Bacteria > Elusimicrobiota > Elusimicrobia > UBA1565 > UBA9628 > GWA2-66-18. The sequence continues at coordinate 5,977 of JAGWRY010000390.1, forward strand.
GGACGCTCGACGAGCTCTTTGAGACGCTGACGCTGGTGCAGACCGGCAAGAAGCGGCCGCTGCCGATCGTCCTGTTCGGGCGCGAGTACTGGAAGCGCGTGATCGACTTCAACTACCTCGCCGAGCAGGGCATGATCGCCTGGGACGACGTCAAGCTCGTCAAGACCGTGGAGACCGCCGAGGAGGCCTGGGAGCACATCCGCCGCTTCTGGAAGACGCACCGGGGGGCGTCCGCCGCGGGCGCGGAATGACCGGGCTGGCGCTGGCCGCCCTGCTCGCGGCGCCCGCGCGGGCGTCCGAGTTCCTCGAC
>JAGWRY010000391.1 GCA_028869495.1 Elusimicrobiota bacterium
CCTCCCCCGCCTCCGGCGCCGCCGCCGGCCGCGGCGCCGCCGAAGGCCGAGACCCCGCTCCGCGCGGAGAAGGCGCCCAAGCCGGAGACGCCGCCGGCGGCCGGCTTCGGGACCTTCATCAAGACGCTCGTCGAGCGCAGCGTCTCCGACCCGAACGAGCGCGCGCAGATCTACGCGGACGCGGTCCGTCACGTCGAGCGCGCGATCGCGCGCCACGTCTCCGAGGCCACGCACCGCCTCCTGCTCGAGAAGCAGGGCGTCGTCAACGAGCGCGTGCGCACCGAGGACGTGCTGACGGCCGTCGCCGAAGGGCGGATGGTCGTCGACCAGGAAGGCCGCGTCCTGATGATGGATCCCGCGGCCGAGGAGATCGTCGGCCTGCCGTTCTCGGCGCTGGCCGGGCGCAAGATCACCGAGGAGATCGGCGACGGCGACCAGTTCCTGACGCTGGCCAAGGACCTCGTCCTGCCCGAGAACCGGCCGATCTCGCACGAGGTCCGCACCGCGGGCGGCGACGAAGCGCGCGAGGCCTTCCGCCAGTCCGTCGCGGTCGTCCACGACGAGCGCGGCCGCATCGTCGGCACCTACGCGGTCCTCCCGCACGCCGCCAAGCTGCGCGAGACCCAGCGCCTGCAGGAAGAGTTCGTCGCCAACGTCACCCACGACTTGAAGGCCCCGCTCGCGTCGATCTGCTCGGCGCTCGAGGTCCTGTCGGAGAGGCTCGGCGGCCGTCTGCGCGGCGAGGACGGAGAGTTCCTCGACATCTGCGTGCGCAACAGCCGCACCCTGCGGCAGATGATCGACGAACTGCTCGACTTCTCGAAGATCAGCTCGGGGCGGATGACGGTGCGACCCGAGCGCACTCCGCCCGAGGCGCTCCTGCGCGACGCGCTCTCGGCCCTCCTGCCGTGGGCGCGCTCGAAGCGCATCGCCCTCGAGGTCGAGTCTCCCGAGGCGCTGGCCGCCCTGCCGCCGGTTCTCGCCGACCGCGGGCGGATCCTGCAGGTGCTCAGCAACCTGATCTCCAACGCGATCAAGTTCACGCCGGAGGACGGCCGCGTCTCCCTGTCGGCCGAGCCCGGCGGCGCGGAGCGGCCCGGCTCGGTCGTCTTCCGCGTCCGCGACACCGGCTGCGGGATCTCGGTCGAGGACCGCGCGCGGATCTTCGAGCGCTTCACGCAGGGCCGCACCGAGCGGCGGGAAGGGGTCGGCCTGGGGCTGACGATCGCGCGCGAGCTGGTCGCCCAGCACCGCGGGGAGCTCTGGGTCGACAGCGAGGTCGGGAAAGGCTCGACCTTCTCGTTCACCCTGCCGGCCGCCGCCGGGACGGTTTAGGCGTCCGCCGGGGAGCCGGAGGACGCCTCCGCGCGCCGGGGCGGGACGCTCCCGCCGCGGACGTCGAGCGCGAAGGAGAAGGTCGAGCCCTTCCCCGGCGCGCTGACCACCTCGAGCCGGCTGCCCTGCCGCAGGAGGAGCTCGCCGGTCACCTTCAGGCCCAGGCCGAAGCCCTTCGCCATCTTCTTGGCGGATTCGGCGCGCGAGAAGCCCTCGAGCGCGCGGCGGCTCTCCTCCGCGGTCATCCCGATCCCCGAGTCCGCGACCCAGACGCGGACGCGCTCCGGCGGGCGCCCCTCGGCGCGCGCGCCGACGACGACGGCGCCGCCGGCCGGCGTGTACTTGATCGCGTTGCCGAGCAGGTTCGTCAGGATCAGGTTCAGCGCGTCCGGGTCCGTCACCGCCGTCAGGTCCCCGGCGTCGAGGTCCAGCGAGACCGCCAGCTTCTTCTGCGCGGCCATCGGCGACAGGGCTCCGACGGCGCCGCGCAGCGCCGCGGCGAGGTCCGTCGGCCGCGGCTCGAGCGCCAGGCGCCCGGACTCCAGGCGCGCCTCGTTCAGGAAGTTCAGCACGAGGCCGCGCAGGACGTCGATGTTTCGCTTCAGGATGTCGTGCAGCTCGCGGCGGCGCCGCGAGCCCCCGTCGTCGTCCTCGTCGAGGAGCAGCATCACCAGCCCCATCGTCGTCAGCGCGTTCGAGAACTGGTGGCTGGCCAGCGAGAGGACCTCGCTCTTGACCGTCGAGAGCCCGTGCTCGCTCTGCACGTCGCGCTCCAGGCCCGAGACGATGACGGCCACGGTCAGGAACACGCACAGGCGCCCCGCCAGGTTCCAGTAGGCGACCCCGGGCGACGCGTAGTGCGGGGCGGACGCCAGGTAGTCGTCGAGGAACCAGACCGCGGCGGCGAGCAGCGAGGCTCCGACGCCGGCGCCGCGCCCGAGGAAGCGCGCCGCGACGATGATCGGGAGGATGTAGAAAAAGGCGAAGCTGTATTGGTAGCCGAGGACGTGATGCACCGCGCCCACGGCCGCCAGCAGGACGGCGGCCAGCGCGGCGGCGCAGGCCGGCGAGCGGTCGAGACGGGCGACGGCGGGGGCCAGCCGCTTCTTCATCGCGCTCACTCCCCCGCGACGCGCCACGGACGCCCGCCTTCCCGCGGCGGGCCGTCCCCGGCGTTCTCCTCCAGGCGGCGGCGGACCTCCTCGCGCAGGTCCTTCGGATCGAAGGGCTTGGTCACGTACTCGACGGCGCCCAGGCGCAGCGCCTCGCGGGCGATCGCGATCTCCGCCGTCCCGGTCAGCATGATCGTGGCCGGGCAGGGGCGGCGGCCGCGATACGCCTGCAGGGTCTCCAGGCCCGATCGGCCGGGCATCGTGACGTCGAGCAGGACGACGTCGGGGGCCTCGGCCGCGATCAGGCGCAGGGCCGCCTCGCCGTCGGCGGCCTCCAGGACGCGCGCGTACGGGGAGAGGAGACGGACCAGGATCCGCCGCAGGTCCGCGTCGTCGTCGCAGACGAGCACGGTCTTCTTCATGCCCCGACCCCCTCCGCCGAACGTCTCCCCCGCAACGCTCCGTCTCGCGGCTCCTCAGGCCGCGGCCAGCTCCCGCGGCGGCTCCGCCGCGGCCGGCGCGAGCTCGCGCAGGGCCTCCGCCGGGAAGCGCCGGGTCCGGCCCATCTCCTCCAGGGTCTCGACGATCCTCTCGGGACGGCCCCAGTCGCTCCACTCGACCCCGGTCATCGGCAGGGCGACCGTCCACGGCGCGGCCGGCTCCAGGACCCCGCGCGAGAAGTTGACGCTCGGCATCCCGCGGTAGGCGAGCGCCACGGCCTCGTCCTGCTCCTCGCGCCCCATCCACCAGCGCAGGGCGTCGAAGCGCTCGATCATCGCGGGCTGGAACTCGCGCGCGAGGTCCCACAGCGCCGCGGCCCGCGCGACGACGATCATCGTGTTCCACAGCCCGCCGCGGGCGTGGAGCTCGGCGGCCTCCTCGGGCGCGGGCTTCTCCTTGAACCGGCGGACGAGCACGGCCTCGCCGGCCAGGCGCGAGCCGGGGACGATCCAGCCGTAATCCGGCTCCGGGGCGTCGGGACGCGCGGCCAGCAGGACGATCTGTCCGGGCAGGAACTCGGCCAGGCGGAAGGCCTCCTCGAGCTTCTCGCGGAAGGCGGCGCGCGGGCGGATGAAGTGGTCGGACGGCATGATCGCGACGAGGGCCTCGGGGTCGGAGGCGACGACTCGGGCCAGCGGCAGGAAGACGCCCGGCCCCGTGTCGCGGCGCTCGGGCTGCTCGACGATCGCCCCCGGCAGGCGGCGGCGGCGGTGCCCGCTCAGGAAGCGGCGGTGGTCGCGGTTGACGACCGTGACGATGCGCTCGGCCGGCACGGAGTCCAGGGCCCGCGCGCAGGTGTGCTCGAGCATCGTCCGGCGCCCGGCGAAGGCGCAGTACTGCTTCGGGCGCGGACGCCCCAGCCAGCGCGTGATGAACGGAACCATCCGCTGGCCGTCGCCCCCCGCCAGCACGATCGCCCAGCGCCGACTCGTCCCGTTCTCTTGGTTCATGGCCGACCTCTCGCCGAATTGTAAGTATTATAGTCTAGGCACGCAACGCTCCGGCCGGGAGCTCGACCACCCGAGTCTCCCCGGAGGGCTCGGCGACGCGCACCCGGGGGCGCAGGAGGTCGCCGGGGGTGTTCCTCCAGACGACGCCGATCCGCCCGCCGCCCAGGTTCAGCGCCGTCCCGATCGGGAAGACGCCGACGGTCCGCACGAAGAGGCGCAGGAGCAGAGGGTCGTAGGCCGTCCCCGCGCGCTGGACCATCCGCCGCAGGGCCTCGGCCGGACCCAGCGGGCGGCGCTGGTAGACGCGGCCCGAGGTCAGGGCGTCGAACGAGTCGGCGATCGCGCAGACGCGCGAGAACAGGCCCTGCCGCCGCTCCCGGCGCGTGCGCGGATAGCCGGAGGCGTCGGCGCCGAGGTGATGCTCGAAGGCCACCGCCGCGGCGCGGGCGAGGCTCCGGTCGAGCGGGCGCGGCATCGACAGCAGGAGCTTCGCGCCGAGCAGGGGGTGGAGGCGCATCTGATCCCAGTCCGCCGCGTCGTACTCGTCGGGCTTGTCGATCAGCGCCAGCGGCAGCTTGACCTTGCCGAGGTCGTGGAACAGCGCCGAGAAGCCGAGCTCCGCCAGGAGCGGGCGGTCGAGGCCGAGGCGGACGCCGAGCGCGACCGCGTAGACGCAGACGTTCACGCAGTGCGCGTACGTGTACTCGTCGAAGCTGTGGATCGTCGTCAACTCGAAGAGGGCCTGCTCGTCCTCGGTCACCGCGTCGACGAGCTCGCAGACGACGCGCCGGGCCGGCGCGAACGAGACGTCGCCTCCGGCGCGCGCGCGCCGCATCACCTCCTCGACGAGCGACACCGCGCGGAAGAACGCCTTCTGCGCGGTCCGGCGACCGTCGCCCGTCTCGGCTCGCGCCTCCTCCTCGTCCTCGGCGAGCGCGCGCGCCCGGACCGACCAGCCGGCCGCCCCGGCCTCCGCGAGCCGGGCCTCCACCTCGCGCCAGCCCTCGCGGCGGCGCGGGTCCGCC
>JAGWRY010000392.1 GCA_028869495.1 Elusimicrobiota bacterium
CCCAGCTCAACGAGCTCAAGAGCAACGACGCCTACAAGGCGATGCAGGCCGAGATCGACAAGGAGAAGGCCGCCGCCGACGGCATCGAGACCGAGATCCTCCAGCTCATGGAGGAGATCGACAAGGCGAAGGCCGAGGAGAAGGCCGCCGCCGCCGAGTTCAAGAAGACCGAGGATTTCGCGAAGAAGGACCTCGAGAAGCTCGAGGCGGAGCTGTCGCACGCGAAGGGCGAGCACGCGCGCCTGAAGGCCGAGCGCGACGCCTTCGCGGCGCCGGTGCCGCCGCAGGCGCTGAAGGTCTACGAGCACGTGCGCTCGCGCGGCAAGGCCGACGCGATCGTGCCGGTCGTCGGCGGCCACTGCTCGAGCTGTCAGATCAATCTGGCGCCGAGCCTGATGCTCGAGGTGAGCAAGCTCAAGGACCTGGCGGTCTGCGAATCCTGCCAGCGCATCCTCTATAAGCCGGAGCTGCTGGCTCCGGCCGCCGCGTAAGGATTTAGGGACGGCCGGGGGGTCGCTCGCCGAAAGGCGGGAGGAACTTCCGGACTCCGTAGGGCACGACGCCCGTCGAAAGGCGGGGAGGCGGGGGCCAGATCCCCCGTCGACGGAAAGTGGCACAGAAAAGTACCGCCTCCGCAAGGAGGCAAGGGTGAAAAGGCGGGGTAAGAGCCCGCCGCGCGGCCCGCGAGGGACGCGGCATAGTCAAACCCCGTCGGGAGCAAGGCAGTAGGGCGGAGCGCGGCCCGCGCAAGCCCGGGCGCAAGCCCGGTCGGCCGCCCGGTGGCCGCATCAGAGAAATGATCCCCGCCTCCGCGAGGGGGAACAGAATCCGGGGTACAGGCCGTCCTTAAACAATCGGAGGGCGCGCCCGACGAGGGCGCGCCCTCCCCGTTTCCGGCCGGCGGCTAGAGCTTGTCCTGGCCGGCCTGCGCGGCGCGCCAGGCGTGAATCTCGTCGCGCAGCTGCGCTTCCGCCTCGCTCCAGGAGAGGCGGGTGGTAGATCCGCCCTGGACCCAGCTGTAGGCGGCGATCAGGTTCTGGTTCCTGTCGAGGCGGAGGAACTTCCCGAACAGGGAGATGTTGTTCGAGTTCGTTTTCACGCGAAAGAACAGGTAGCCGCCGTCGGGGAGGGTCGCGAAGGAGTGGGTGAACCCATTCTCGCTCGGAGTCAGGGGGAAGCCGTAGGACACCTCGTCGACCCACAGGGTTTGGCTGCCGGCCGTCAGTCCGAGCGCTTGCGTTACGGTGGGGGTGATGCTGACATGGTTGCCGTGCTGAGCGAGGATCTGGAGCTGCGTGCGCATCTCCGCGGGAGACAGCTTCAGCGGGTCCAGCGCCGGGGAGGCCGAAGCCGGCGCGGCGGAGGACTCGATCGCGGCGGTCGGTATCGCGGCGGGGGGCGTGGGCAGAGAGACGCTCTGGGTGCCGGACCAGGCGGCGGCGCGCAGGCCCTCAAAGGCGTTGATCAGGGCGCGGGGCTGGGGTCCGGTCGCGGCGGCCGTGTAGGCGCCGCCGGGGGCGGTGGCCAGAAGAGCGGAAGTCAGCATCGCCGAAACGGCGAAGGACATCAGGGTCGGGCTGGGGCGTCGGGGGTCCATCGTTTGATTCTCCTTGGATGGTCGGCGTTCCATCCATCCTTATTGTAGCCGGCGACCCTCCCGGGCACCTGGGGCGTCCGGTCCCTTTTGGGGCGGCCGATGGACCTAGGCGGGTCTTGACGCCGCCGGGGGCCGGGGCTACACTTCGGCTACCTCTCTATGCGGTACGCAGTCCTTGTTGCATTCCTGGCGTCCTTTGCGTTGCCGGCCTTTGCGGCGTTCAATTCGGATCCTGCTTTTTGTCCCGTCGGGTCCAATTGCGCCAAGACGTCTCCCTGCGGAGATTCCGACCTGCCTTGCAGGCAGGCGAACAACCTCCCCAACTCCCACGCCGACGCGACGGCTGACAACAAGAATCTCAACACGGACGGCCTCGCCTCCGGTAACGGGAGCAAACCGGGCGCCGTGCAGAAAGTCGCGCTGGGATTGGCAAACGGCTTGGTTCCCGCGATTGCGAACGGCATGAACGCCGCCAGGGGCGCCGCCGCCTCCGGCCTCGCGACGCCCCGCGATGCGGCGGCTCCGGCGGCGCTCCGGTCGCCCTCTCTGGTCTTCCCGTCCAACACGCCGGGGACGTCCATCTACGTCAAGGACTTGAAGGCCCTGCCGCCGCAGGTCGCGGCGGACGTGAAGGCCGGGGACAAGCCGGCGGCGGTCGCCGCGGCAACCGAGGCGCTCGCGCGGAACCCCGACGACCAGGACCTGCGCGCCTTCGTCGAGGAGAACAAGCCTCCGCCGGAGGCCGGGATCACGCGCAAGACGGTGGCCGAGCGGGCCAAAGAGCTGCTGGCGGGCCTGCGCGGGGACGCGGGCGCGGCGCCGGCCGGCGGCGCGGTGGAGGCTTCGGCGATGGGCTTGCCGTCGCTGGGCGCGGCCGGCCTGCCGCGCGCGGCGGGGTTCACCCCGCAGG
>JAGWRY010000393.1 GCA_028869495.1 Elusimicrobiota bacterium
CGGGCGCCGGCCGCGCCCGCCGCCCGCGCGGCGCGGACCGAGTCTCCCGCCGCCTCCGCGACGCCGGCGGTGATCTTCGCCGTCCTGCTCGCCCTGGGCGTCGCGATCTGGCTCTTCCACGCGCGCCCGAAGGCCGCTCCGACCGCGCCGTCGCCCGTCCCGAAGGCGCTCCTGCCCGTGACCCTCGGCGCGCCCGCGAAGGTGGTCCTCGCCGCCGCCGCCGACGCCTGGGTGCGCGCGGCGGTGGACGGGACCGTCGTCTTCGAGGGCCGCCTGCCGCGCGGCGCGTCGATGGAATGGACGCCCGCGCGCGAGGTCGACCTGCGCACGACGGACCCGTCGGCCCTGCGCGTGACCGTCGGCGGCAAGCCCCGCGAGCTCCCCGCCGGGACCGGCGGGGAGTACCGGATCGACACGCGGCCGCAGTGACCCTCGCCAACCGCCTGACGATGCTGCGCGTCGTCCTGGCGGCCGCCGTCTTCGGCGGGGTGATGGCGGACGATCCGCGCTGGCACGAGCTCGCCCTCGTCCTGTTCGCCGCCGCGATCGCGACCGACTGGCTCGACGGCTGGCTCGCCCGCCGGATGAACGCCGTCAGCCACTTCGGCAAGATCGCCGACCCGATCGCCGACAAGATCCTGGTCCTGGGCACTCTGCTGGCGCTGATCCACCACCGCGAGCTCGACATCCCGCTCTGGGCCGTGTTCGTGATGCTGATGCGCGAGCTCCTGATCGGCGGCATGCGCATGCTCGCCGCCGCGCAGGGCAAGTCGATCGGCGCCGAGCGCTCGGGCAAGGTCAAGACCGTCGTCCAGTGCGTCGCGGTCCTGCTGATGCTCGGGATCGTCGTCCTGCGCGACCGCGGCCTGTCCCGGCCCTGGATGCTGGACTCCGCCGCTCCGCTGACGATCCTGTGCGCGCTGATCGCGCTGTCGAGCCTCTGGGCGTACTACCGGCAGTACCGCCAGCTCCTCGAGAAATCCTGGTCGTGATCGACCGCCTCTGCGTCGTCTTGGCGACCGGGCTGGGGATAAGCTATATTGCGCTTCCGGCCGTCGCGGGCCGCAAGTGGACCGGGTCCGGCTTCATGGGCTCGGTCGAGGGGCTGGTCCTCTGGCTCCTGCTTCCCGCCGCGCCGGTTCCGTATTGGGCCGTCGTGCTGGCCGTCGCGGCCGCCGCCTGCTGGATCTGCGGGCGGGCCGACCGGGCCCTCGGCACGCACGACAACCCGCGCATCGTGCTCGACGAGGTCGTCGGGGTGTGGGTCGCGGCGGCGGGCTTGCCGCGCGCGGCCGGTCCCGCCCTCCTCGCCTTCGTCTGTTTTCGCGTCTTCGACTCGCTGAAGCTGCCGCCGTACAACCGGCTCGAGCGCCTGCCGGGGGGGCTCGGCGTCGTCGCCGACGACCTCGGCGCCGGACTCGTCGCGGCCCTGGCCGCGCGGCTGATCTTGTGGAGGTGGACTTGGGTCTGAGACGGATGGCGGCGGCGGCGCTCCTGCTGGCGGCGGCCCTTCCGGCGGCCGCGCAGGGCTTCACGGCCGCTCCCGCCGCCGCGCCGGGCGTCTCGACCGCGGCGGCCTACGCCCCGCCGATCTCGCTGGGCGCGGAGCTGCCGGCCTCCGGCGGCCCGTGGGTCCTCGGCGAGGTCCTGTTCTTCTCGAACGGCTCGGTCGTCAGCGACTACGCGTGGCGCGACCGCCTGCGCGGGCAGGTCGGCCAGCTCTACACCGCGTCGGACCTGCAGGAGGACGTCGCGACGCTGAACTCGCTGGGCGCCTTCACCCGCGTGACGCCCGCCGTGCACGAGATGCCCGACACGCCGATCCCGCCCCAGTTCTCCGGCATCGCGGCCTCGACCAGCGAGGTCCGCGTCGTCTTCGACGTCGCGCTGAAGGTCTCCTCGGCCCCGGCCGTGCGCCTGGTCACGCCGCCGTCGGCCGTCTCGGGGCTGATCCTGACGCCGACCGCCTACCGCGGCGCCGGCCACCACAACACGCCCGGCCTCGGCCTCGACTTCAACGGCACCTACTTCATCGGCCGCCTCTACGGGAAGAACAACTACGAGAACTCCCCGGACCACACGAACTACATCGACCGCCTCGGCCTGTGGCTGCTGTCGGCCGACGGCAAGATGGAGATCCAGTCCGACCGCGGCTGGCGCCCCGCCGTCGCCGTCGGCGGCCAGGGCACGCTGATGTTCCGCGACTCGCCCCAGCCGACCGTCCAGGAGCAGCAGACCGGCGTCTCGGTCCAGGTCAACGCGAAGAGCACCCGCGTCCTCACCGACGCCTACCTCGTCGCGTCGAAGGAGTTCCACGGCGTGCGCACCAGCGCCGGCCTGATGATGGGAGACTTCGGCGACATCGTCAGCAACCTGTCCGAGTACCTGACCCCGGAGGCCATGCAGTTCTACCGGGGCCCGGTGAACCTCCCGGTCGCCGCCGTCTACTCGCGCACGATGCCCTTCGCCAGCGTCTTCTACCTGGTCAAGCCCGACTATCCGATCGGCGCCGAGATCATCAAGTTCAACGGCGCCTACGGCGACCCGTACCTGATCAACTTCAAGCTCGGCCGCTTCCTGCACCTGAACTTCGACGTCGCCCTTCTGAAGTTCACCGGCGGCTACGACGCCCTCGGCCTCTTCCAGTTCCGCTTCAACGAATTCCCGCGCCGCTAAGACGCGCGGGACGCCGCGCATGACCCGTCCCTATGCGTCTTTGAAGTCCCGCCTCGCCGCCCGCGAGCGCCTCCGCGTCGAGAAGCCCGGTCTGCTCGAGACCGCCGTCGCGCTGATCCTGGCGCCGGGAAAGCGCGGGCCCGAGGCCCTGCTGATCCGCCGCGCGGAGCGCGCCGACGACCCCTGGTCCGGGCACGCGGCCCTGCCCGGCGGGCGGCGCGAGGCCGGGGACCGCGACCGGCTGGCCGTCGCGGTGCGCGAGACGGACGAAGAGGTCGGCGTCGCGCTCGGCGCGGAGTCTTTGCTCGGCGCGCTCGACGATCTCCACCCGAACACGCCGAGCATCCCGCCGCTGGTGATCAGTCCGTTCGTCTTCGGGCTGGCCGAGCGGCCGAAGACGCGGCTCAGCGACGAGGTGGCGGAGACCTTCTGGGTCCCGCTCGCCGACCTGCCGGCCTGCGCGGGCTCGGCGGAGGTGCGCGTGCGCGAGCGCCAGTTCCGGGTGCCCTGCTTCAAGCCCGGCGGGCTGGTCGTCTGGGGACTGACCTACCGCATCCTGTCGGGCTTCTTGCCGCTGCTCTGAGCCGCGGCGCGCGCGCGCAGGACATCCAGGTAATGGCGCGCCGAGGCGTTCGACGGGTCCAGGCGCACGGCCTCGGAGAACTCCTCCTCGGCCTCGTCCCAGTCGCGGCCCCAGGCCAGCACGCCCAGGTCGTAGCGCGTCTGCGCGAGGGGATAGAGCGCGAGCGCGCGGCGGTAGAGCGCCGCCGCCTCATCGCGGCGGCCGAGCTTCTCCAGCGCGACGCCGTGCTGGGTCAGCGCGTCGGCCGCCTCGCGGCGCAGGGCCCCGGTCACGTCGGGCAGGGCGCGGTAGTCGGCGGCCAGCGCCGACTTCTGCGCGAAGAGCGCGTCGGCCAAGGACATCACGGCGTCCGCGTCCGCCCAGCGCCCGGCCGTCGCGTCCATGTAGCCGAGCATCACCGGGACCTCGGGGAAGACCCACTGCAGGCTCCAGGCCGCGCGCAGGCTGGACCGCGCCTCGTCCGCGCGGCCCGCCCTCTGCAGGTCCAGGCCGCGCCGGTAGAGCGCCTGCGCCGACTCCTCGATCAGGTCCGCGAAGAAGAAGTCCGGCGCGGCGCCGTAGCGCCGCGCGCCGCGCAGGACGACGAAGCGCCCGGCGGCCTCGGCCGCGCCCGGAGCGGGGGGCGCGACCGACTGCAGGAGCCCGACGGTCCGAGACGCCCCCGACAGCGGGGCGGGCAGGACCGCGTCCTGCATCGCCAGCACCGGCCGCCCGCCCGCGCCCAGCGCCGTCCAGCCCTCGGGCGAATCCAAGCGCCCGACAGGCAGCTCCGGGTCCTGGCGCGACCACTGCGCGTCGTACCAGGGCGCGCCGGCCAGGCCCTGCGAGACGATCCGCACGTCGGGCCGCAGGCCCTCGACCGCCTGCGCGTTCCACAGCGCGTAGAGCTGGACGTCGGACTTGCCGACGACGACCGCTCCCGGCGGCGCCGCGCGCAGGACGTTGCGCGCGAAGTCCTCGTCGGCGAACGTCTCTCGGCGATCGAGGCGGGACGGCACGCCCCGCCAGAGCGGCCAGGCCAGCGCCGCCACGGCCAGGGCCGGCGCCCAGGCGCGACCGCGCGCGGCGAGAACGGCGGCGCCCTCGGCCGCCCACCAGACGAGGATGACGTCGGAGAGCAGGTACGAAGGCCGCACGACCGCCGCCGCGTGCGGGTTGGGGGGCATGTTGGCCAGCAGCAGGAAGACCGGCCCGCTCCACCACCAGCAGGCCGCCGCGCCCAGCCAGCGCCGCCGGTCGGCGCGGAAGGACGCCGCGCTGCCCCACAGGGCCGCGCCCAGCCCGACGGGGCCGAAAGCGTCCCACAGATGCGCGCCCCACAGGCGCAGGTTCGCGCCGAAGAGCGAGCCCGGCGCGTAGCGCCGCGAGATCAGGTCGAGCGTTCCGCCGTAATGCGTGCGCAGGACCGAGACGAGGAACGCCGAGACCGTCGCCGGATGGTTCCAGTCCAGGAACGGGTTCGTCGCCGCGCGCACCGGCAGGTACAGATACGCCGACAGCCCCGCCGCGCCCGCCGCCGCGGCCAGCGCCAGGCGCCTTCCGGAGCCGGGACCGCGCGCGCGCCAGACCAGCGTCAACACGACCAGGAGCGCGAACGGATAGTTCGAGCCGCTCAAGAAGGAGATCGCCGGGAAGACCAGCAGGGCGACGCCGGCCCAGAGCGAGTCCTCGCGCGGCGCCGCCGGACGCCCGGACAGCGCCAGCCAGACGATCCCGGGCGCCCAGAGGAGGAGGTCCAGCCGGTTGGCCAGGCTCAAGCCCGCCAGGAAGCACAGCCCCGGCCACAGCCGCTCGGTCGGGTCTTCCGAGACCGCCAGCGCCGCCGCCAGCACCGCGGCCGCCGACAGGATCCACAGCGAGTACATCTCCGAGACCTGCGAGACCTCCCACAGCACCGGGTTCAGCCCCAGCCACGCCGCCGCGGCCAGCGCCGGCCAGAGCCCGCGCCGCCGGCGGATCAGCGCGAACAGCAGCGCGACCGCGCCCGCGCCCGCCGCGGCCGAGAGCAGGTTCAGGCGGTAGGCGTAGTTGCCCAGCGGCAGCGCGCGCAGGGTCCGCGCGAGCAGGACGTAGAGCGGATAGCTGGTCGGATGCGCGACGCCCAGCGTCCAGCCCGCGGTCGTCATCTCGCCGCTGTCGCGCCACGGCGCCAGCGCCGGCGTCAGACGGCTCAGATACGCCAGGAAGACGGCGGCGAAGACGGCGGCGGACTCGGCGAGGCGGCTCCGCTTCACCACGACGCTCCCGGGGGGGCGCCGCCCGGCCGCGTCCCCGCCCGGACCGCGGCGGTTCGACCGCCGCTTAGCGGTCTCTGCCGACGATTGAAGCCATGCGCGGCCCCTGGGCCGGCGGCCGCGCGTCGACCAAATCCGGACGGGGACGCGGCCGGGCGGCCGGTCTGCCCCCCGGAACGGCGATCGCGAGGCGCGGCGCCCGACGCGACGACGTCGAGCGCGCGAGCGGAGTTCCTGAGACGGCGGACGGCGACGCCGCCGTCGGGATTTCGAGCGACGACGGCGTCAAATCCTTTATTCCGCCGTAAGCCGCGGAGCGAGGCTAAGCGCGCCTCAATGGCGCGCGGTCCCGACG